>CACAFI010000003.1 GCA_902531755.1 uncultured Alphaproteobacteria bacterium | reverse complement strand
TGGTTAATGAAGACCAAAAATTAATAGAATTAAATACTAAAGATTAATCTAAAAGAAAAATATGGATAAAGAAGTTGATACCAACGAGAGCCTTGGAAAGGTTTCTAAAACCACTTGTTATATGTGTGCGTGTCGCTGTGGAATTGATGTGCATATAAAAGACAATGAAGTTGTTCATATAGAGGGTAATAGGGATCATCCAGTAAATAAGGGTGTTTTATGCGCAAAAGGCGCTTCTGGTATTTTTCAGCATAAAGCAGCCTCTAGACTAAAAAAGCCATTACGTAGGGTTGGTGAACGTGGAGAGGGGAAGTTTGAAGAAATATCCTGGGATGAAGCTCTTAAGATTGCGGTTAAGTGGTTATCCCCAATTCGTAAAAACTCGCCAGAAAAACTTGTTTTTTATACTGGTCGAGATCAATCTCAGTCATTTACTGGTTGGTGGGCTCAAAAGTTTGGCACCCCCAATTACGCAGCTCATGGTGGATTTTGTTCTGTTAATATGGCTGCTGCGGGTATTTATACTATAGGTGGTTCTTTTTGGGAGTTTGGTTCTCCCGATTGGGATAAAACAGAGCTAATGCTCCTTTTCGGTGTGGCAGAAGATCATGACAGTAATCCAATTAAAAGAGGGTTAGGAAAGTTAAAAAATAGAGGTGCAAAAGTTATAGCAATTAATCCGGTTAGGACTGGCTATAATTCAGTTGCAGATCAATGGGTAGGCATACGCCCAGGAACCGATGGGCTTTTGGTTCTGTCGCTTGTACACACACTGCTTAAAAGGAAGAAAATTGATTTAGATTATTTGCAAAGTTTTACAAATTCCCCATTCCTAGTCAACGTTACATCAACTAATAATAGCAAGGGTATGTTTTTAAAAGATAACGATAGTTTTCCTCTTGTTATTGATCATTTTTCCGGTGAATTGAAGAGATTTTCAGATAAGGGAGTAAAACCGTCTTTGACTAAGTCTTATTCAAATGAAGATGGTTCCTTTAAGACTGTATTTAGTTTGTTAACTGAAAAATATTTGGATGAATCATATTCTCCGAAATTAGTTGCTCCTCAGTGCGGATTGAAGGAAGAACAAATATTAAGTTTAGCTGATGATATAGCTGCGACCGCGTTTAACAAGTCAATATACATCGATCAAGATTGGGTAGACTTTAGGGGTGAAAAAAGATCGGCTTTCACCGGCAGGCCGGTTAGTTTTCATGCGATGAGAGGTATTTCGGCTCACTCCAATGGATTTCAAACTTGCCGAGCTATACACTTGCTTCAAATTTTAATCGGTAGCGTCGATGTTCCAGGTGGATTTCGGTATAAGCCGCCATATCCAAAGCCGTTTGATGCGCACCCTAAGCCACATTTTAAATTTAGTCCTGATAGTGAATTAGATGGACCTCATCTTGGATATATAGGTGGACCTGAAGACCTAGCTTATAATGAGGATGGTCGGCCAGCAAGAATTGATAAAGGTTTTACATGGGAAAATCCTATGTCTTCACATGGATTAATGCATACCGTAATCACTAACTGTCACAGTGGAGACCCATACAAAATAGATACATTATTTCTCTATATGGCAAATATGGCATGGAATTCCTCTATGAATACTGAGGAAACAATGAAGAAGTTAACAGAACGAGACGTCGACACAGGCGAGTATAAAATTCCTAGGATAATATACTCCGATAGCTATTACTCAGAGACTGTTGCCTATGCTGATCTTATTTTGCCCGATACAACCTATTTAGAAAGATATGATTGCATATCGTTATTGGATCGGCCTATAGGTGAGCCTGATCAAGTTAGCGATGCAATACGCTGGCCAGTTGTTAAACCAGATCGAGATGTAAGAAGCTTTCAAGATGTTTTGCTACAACTTGGCGTTATGCTGGAGCTACCAGGAATGGTAGACAAAGACAAGCGGCCATTATATGAAGACTATGCCGACTACATGCAGAAACATCAGAGACGCCCGGGCATCGGACCCTTAGCGGGATTTAGAGGTGAAACTAATACAGATTGTGGTAGAGGAGACGTTAGCTTAAATCAAATTGACAACTATATAAAAAATGGAGGATTTTGGAGCAAGAAAATTCCTGCAGAGGCCCAATATTATAAACCCTGGAATAAAGCTTATCAAAAATGGGCTGTTGAAATGGGTTTCTACGATAAAGAAGAGCCTTTTGTCTTTCAAATTTATCTAGAACCACTAGCGAAGTTACAAAATTATCATCAATTGCCAAATAATTTGAAACCTCAGAAGCACTTATATAAAAGAATTGAAGAAAAAATGGATCCGTTGCCAACTTGGTGGTCAAACCATGATGCAGAAAAAGTCGAACAATATCCAATACATGCAATTACACAGAGACCTGCAGCAATGTATCATAGTTGGGGCAGTCAGAATGTATGGTTAAGACAAATTCACGGTTCTAATAAGCTATTTGTGTCTGAAAGTATATGGAAAGAAAAAAATTTCGAAGATGGGGATTGGGCAAGATTGACATCAGAAAACTCATCAATAGTTGTCCCGGTTGCGCTTATGAAGGGGCAAAACGAAAATACAGTATGGACATGGAACGCAATTGGCAAAAGAAAAGGATCTTGGGCTTTAGATGAAGATGTAGAGGAGGCTAATGAAGGTTTTATAATAAATCACCTTATTTCTGATCTCTTTCCCAAGAATAAGAGCGGCTACAGATATAGTAATTCTGATCCTATTACTGGACAAGCCGCATGGTATGATCTATTGGTTAACATTGAAAAGTTCGATAACCCCAGTAAGGTATCTCTCCCACAGTTTCCAGTATTGAGCTCTCCTGTAAATGTTGGGGTAGATAAAAAGAAGTGAGCAAGAATTGACAAAATTACCTAAATGCGAAGATAAAAAATTAGGGCTTTTAATTGATCTTGACACTTGTGTCGGATGTCACGGATGTGTGGTGAGTTGTAAGGAGTGGAATTCATCGGGTGACGAAAAGCAATTAAGTGATATTAACTCTCATCAAAAGGACCCAGTTGGCACTTTTTTAAATCGTGTTCATTCATATGAAAGAGAAAACAGCAGTACGAACGAAACTGAGACCTTTTACTTTCCAAGATCTTGCCTTCATTGTGAAGATGCACCTTGTGTGACTGTTTGCCCAACAGGAGCAAGTTTTAAGAGAGAAGAAGATGGGATAGTTCTTGTCAATGAAGATGATTGTATGGGCTGTGGTCTTTGTGCTTGGGCATGCCCATATGGTGCAAGAGAGTTAGACTTGGTGAGTGGTGTCATGAAAAAGTGCACCCTTTGTGTCGATAGGATTTATAACGAAGAGATTCCGCCAGAGGATAGGGTGCCGGTATGTGTTAAGAGTTGTCCTACAGGGGCAAGAGCGTTTGGCGATTTCAATGACCCAAATTCTGATGTTTCAAAAAAGGTAAAAGAAAGAGGTGGAGTTGATCTTATGCCTGAGATGCAAACGAAACCAGTCAACAAGTATCTGCTTCCCAGAATAAAGTCCAAAAGTTCATCAGTTTCTTCGGGCTTGGGAGTTGAGGAGGAGACTAATGCCACAGGGCTTCTTGGTTGGGTAGATAGGGCTCTAAGTAAGCTGTAATGCATCCCGCTCCATCTATTATCCTTTTTACTGTTCTTTCTGGCTTCGGCTTTGGGCTTATATCAATTATAGGGCTCCTTCAATTTTTTAATCAGATCAGCGTGGTTAATATTATTATTTTTTCTTTAATAGGTCTATTTTTTTCAACCGTTGGACTAATCTCGTCTTTTTTTCATCTTGCAAACAAAAAAAATGCAATCAAATCCATGTCTCAATGGCAAACTAGCTGGCTCAGTCGAGAGGCAATTTCCTCGATCTTCTGCCTATCAATTGTTGTAGGAAACATTGGTTGGGTTTTTGTTCAAAATCTATATATCAATGAGGTTGGCATAGTGTTATTTCTTCTATCCTTATTTACTATTTTTACTACTTCCATGATTTATGCACAGTTAAAAACCGTTCCATCTTGGAATAATATATTAACGCCTGCTCTTTTTATTTTTGCAGCTTTGGCTGGTGGCTCAATTCTATTAATGGATTACGCTAGCTTAGTTTTGCTACTAATTTTTGGAGTTCTCCAAGTCTTGTTTTGGTATATTGCTGACCAAAGTTTTATTTATAAAGAAACAAGTGTTGGTACCGCTCTGGGATTTAGTAAAAATGAAGATATCAGAGCTTTTGATGTTGCTCATACTAATAGAAACTATTTGCTTAATGAGATGGTTTATAAAGTTGCTAGAAAACATGCGATAAAAATAAGATATATCTCTTTCTTTGCGGCATTTGTTTTTCCAATGTCATTAACTTTAATCTTTCCAGGTAATTTTAGCGTTAGCGTTTTAATAATTGCCTCTCACCTTGTAGGAATTTATTTTTCAAGATGGTTATTTTTTGCTGAGGCCAAACATTCGGTTGGTTTTTATTATAATTAAATACTGAAGGAGTGTTAAGGTTACTTTATTTCTGTTTGTTTAGATAAAATAACTTCTAATACTAAATAAAAAAGTTACTTTAAACACGTTTGTACGTATAACATATCAAATGGTTAGGATAGATATTAATAAGGTTGCTTAAGTAATGGAAAATGATCAAAAATATCTCATAAAAAATAGAGAAAAATTTAACAAAGATTTGTTAGATTTTATCTCTATACCTTCGATTGCTGCTTTGCCAGAACATGCTAAAGACGTTCAGAGGACTGCGGTCTGGTTAAAAGACCGAATGTTTAAAGCAGGGATAGAGAATGTGGAAATAATGGATACTGGTGGACAACCTGCAGTTTATGGTGATTGGTTGCATGCCGGAAGTGATAAACCTACGGCACTTATATATGGTCATTTTGATGTTCAGCCCGTAGATCCGCTCGACTTGTGGAACATAGATCCTTTTAAACCAATTATTAAAGATAATAAAATATATGGGAGGGGAGCTTCTGATGACAAGGGTTCTATGTTCATACCTATCGTTGTGTTTGAGTCAATATTTAAGACTTCAGAGACTTTCCCGTTCAATATAAAATTTATTTTTGAAGGGGAAGAAGAGGTGGCTTCACCGAACATGCCTGAGTTTGTTTCCAAAAATGTTGACAAACTGACCTGTGACATGATTTTTTCGGCTGACGGTGGTCAGTTTTCTGAAGATGAGTGTGAGCTAGCTGTAGCTTATAAAGGTATTTTAGGTTTTGATATTGAGGTTACAGGCCCAGATACTGACAAGCATTCGGGATTATATGGTGCGGCGATTGCAAACCCCGTAATGGCGTTATCACAATTGATCGCTTCAATGAAGAATGAAAGGGGAGAGATCGCTGTTGATGGTTTTTATGATGAAGTTATTCCTCTTACCTCTAAAGATAGAGAGGAGATATCTCGAGTGCCCTTTGATGAGAAAAAATTTGTAGAACAGACAGGTGCCATTTGCTTAGATGGTGAAATTGGCTATACACCATTAGAGCGAGTAAGCGCACGCCCTACTATTGATTTAAATGGTATTTCGGGCGGTTATCAAGGAGCAGGTACTAAAACGGTTCTGCCTTCAAAAGCATTTGCAAAAATAACTTGTCGTTTAGTGGCAGATCAAAAACCAAAAGAGGTTCTCAAAAAGATTGAAAAACATGTTGAAAAACATCTGCCCTCGGGGGTTACTGGCAAGGTTATCCCGTTACAAGATGAAGGCGATCCCTTATTAATTCCCAGTGACCTGAATTCAATGAAATTAGCAAAAGAGGTACTCAAAAATATTTATGGAAAAGATCCATATATTATTAGAGTTGGAGGCTCAATTCCCATTCTTTCTGCTTTTTACCGATTTTTGGGCGTCTATACAACAACATTTTCTTTTCAACTTAATGACGAAAACTGGCATGCGCCTAATGAATTTTTCCGATTATCTAGTTTTTATAAGGGGCAGGAGGCATATCGGCAATTGTTTCATAAGATTGGGAGTCTTAGTTCCTAATGCTTATGAAGCTTAAATCTATCTCGCACACCATCTTCTTAGTAGTTACAGTTTTTGTAATCATGCCTTTGTTTGCTCAAGAAAAAATAAACGACAGTTTTTCAGAAAATGAGATGGCAACAATAAAAAAGTTAGCGCTGGAAGCATTACTCGAAAATCCTGAAATACTGCGAGAGGCTTCTAGAATTCTCCAAGCTAGAGAAGAACAAAAAAGGAATGATAATGTCTCTAAGCAAATTAGAGAATATAGTTCAGAACTGACTGACACTGAAGATACGGTTGTTATTGGTAATCCAGACGGAGATATAACAATTATTGAATTCTTCGATTATAACTGTCCTTATTGCAAAACTGCTGCAAGAGATCTCCAAGATTTAATTAAATCTGATGAGAATATAAAGTTTATACCCCGTGAGTGGCCTATTTTAAACAATAATAGTGTTATTGCCGCGAAAGCTGCTTTAGCAGCAATCGCACAAGGCAAGTACAAAGAATATCATTGGAGGCTTATGAAAGAGGGCAGCTTAACTGAGGCTAAAATTTTTGAAATAGCAAAAAATTTAAAGATTGATATCTCCAGCTTAAAAAAAGACATGGAGAGTGAATTCGTTATAAACCATATAGCAAAGTCAACTGCGCTAGCAAGACGAATAGGTTTTTCTGGCACACCTCTATTTATTATAGAGGGTAAATTTTTCCCGGGCTTTGTGCCTTTAGAGGAGCTTGAACTAATTATTTCTGATATCAGAGAAAGTAGAATGTAAACGAATAGATTGCATACACATTTATAATCTCTCAAATGCCTAACGTTGAATAGGTGCTGGCTACTCTACTTATCGAAACCATCATAGCAGCAGTGCGCAGGTCAGGAATATTTGTATCTGAGTTCCAACGAGCGCTTATTACATCATACGTAGTTCGCATGGTATCTTCTAGTCCTGATCTTACTAAATCAAGCTCTGAGTCGCCTTTAACAATCTCTTTTTTAAACTCGTCAGAAAACTTTTCCTTAGTCATAGATTCAATTCCACTGATTAAGGAAGACAGTTGGTTTTCTTGAGCACGTCTTTGTAGTCTACCAAATCTTATTCTGCTTAAATTTTTGATCCATTCGAAGTAGCTAACTGTAACTCCACCAGCATTAGCATATAAATCTGGAATAATGATTTTACTATTTTTATTTAATATCTTGTCAGCACTGGAAGAAATTGGTCCGTTTGCTGCTTCAATGATTAGAGGAGCCTTAATTCTTGCAGCATTTTCTTCAGTTATTACCAACTCCATTGCTGCAGGAATCAGAATATCGGCATCAGCTTCCAGAAGCTCTGGGCCTTTATCGGTAAACCCCGGATAGCCTTTTATTGAGCCATTTTTTATTATATGGTCTCGTAATCTCTGGATATCGATCCCTTGCTCATTTATTATCGCACCACCCCGCTCCAAAACATGAGTTATTTTTGTGCCATCCTCCATAGATAAAAATAGTGCGGCATGATAACCAACATTACCCAGACCCTGTACTATTACTCGTTTTCCACTTAATCCCCGAGAGAGTCCCGTTTTTTCTAAATCAATTTTACTGTCAAAGAATGCGTTTAGTGCGTATTTTACGCCACGCCCAGTAGCTTCAGTTCTGCCAGCAATCCCTCCTTTGCTTACAGGTTTTCCAGTAACGCAGGCCCATGCATTTAAATCGGTGGGGTTCAACCTCCTATATTCGTCTGCCATCCAGGCCATTTCTCGTTCCCCTGTGCCCACATCAGGTGCTGGTACATTCTGTGATGGATGAATTAAATCTCTTTTAGCCAGTTCTTGAGTAAACCGTCGGGTAATTTTTTCTAACTCTTCGGCACTCCATTCTTTTGGATCAATGATTAGGCCTCCTTTTGATCCCCCGAAAGGTACCTCAACAAGCGAACACTTATAAGTCATAAGAGCTGCTAAAGCTTCAACTTCCTCTTGATTTACATCTAAATCGTACCTGATACCGCCTTTCACAGGTTCAAAGTGATCAGAGTGTACTGATCTATATCCTTGAAATGTAAAAACTTTATTCCTTAATCTAACGCCAAATCTTACTAAATAAGTTGAATTTGCTTGCATAATTTGTTCTGCAAGATCGTCAGTTAAAGCACTCTCTGATTTATTAATGTTTAAAAATTTTATAGCTTGCTTGAAATTGATTTCAATCGACTCTAAAAATTCTTTTCCTGCCATTTCAATTCCCCCTACGGAAAGTTTAACATGTTTACTTTATTACTCAAAGCTATTAGAGATTCTTTGTCTTTATGAGAAAAGGTCAATAAGAATATTGCAAACTTTAGAACACTATGACAGATAAGAGTTTTGGCATTCTTTTAGCTGTTACCGCAGGGATAATTTGGTCCACTATAGGATTAAGTATCAAGAGTATTGAGCAGGCTAATGCATTTGAAATATTATTTTTTCGTTCAATTTTCATTTCAATTTTTATTGGGCTTTTGCTCTATTTTTTTTTCAGATTTAACTTTTTTCTTCTTTTAAGAAACTGGGTGTCTTATTTGTCTGGTGGTACTGCACTATTTTTTGCATATATAGGAGGAATTTACGCTTTATTAACTACATCCGCAGCAAATGCTCTTTTATTATTTGCTTGTGCTCCAATATTTACAGCTATTTTGTCACCAATATTTCTAAAAGAAACAATATCAATTAAAACATTACTGTCCATTACCATTGCTTTCACAGGCGTTTTTATAATGATTTGGGATGATTTTGGTAGAGGTGATTGGAAAGGAAACTTATCCGCGGTTATTTCAGCCATTGGCTTTTCTTTTTTTACTATCAATCTAAGACTAAACAAACATATGCAAATGTTGCCATCTGTTTTCGCTTCTGGGATCATCGCATCCTCTGTTGCTTTCTTAATTATATTGTTTTCAAATTATAGTTTTCAGCTTATCAGCAAAGACTTCTTCATTATTTTCATTTTAGGCGTCTTCCAGGTAGGTGGTGGCCTTGTTTTATATACTCTAGGCTCAAAATTTGTGCCTGCAACGCAACTAACCATACTAATGCTTGGAGAGGTATTTTTGGGACCGGTTTGGGTATGGATCTTTATTGGGGAAGAGGTTTTACTCAATACCATTCTAGGAGGATCTTTAATTTGCTTTGCTGTGGTATATAATGCATTGTATTCTAACACCGACAAATTAATAAAATAATAATTTAAAGCTATTTTGTAGTACGGAGTTTTATTATGAAAGAACGAGGTGTTTTTGCAGAGAAATCCAACTGGAATATTTTGAAGTTGTTAAAGATCCGAGCGTCTGAATATGGGGACAAAGAATTCATTAGATTTGACCCCGGCACTTCCCTCTCGTTTAAATTACTTGATGAGCAGTCAGACAAATTTGCTTATAAACTTTTAGATATCGGACTTAAAGAGGATGAAAATGTCTTTTGTCTTCTAAAAAATAGCCCAGAATTTCTTATTTCTCTATTTGCTGTAATGAAGATTGGAGCTATTTTTGTTCCGATAAATACAGAATTAAGAGGGCAATTCCTAGAGCACCAGTTTTTTAATTGCGAGCCAAAAATATCTATAATAGACAATACTTTATTAGAGGTTTTTAAAAATATAAAGCCACAAAAAAACCAACTAAAAGGTACTATAGTAACTAAATTTTTTGATAAAAAATTATTGCCAAGGGCTCTTCATTCCGAAGAGGTTTTAACCTTTCAATCATGCTTAGATAATATCATTAATGATAGCGATATCAGTTTGTTGGAAACTGCTTCAATTCATAAAATTTGTGCGATAATGTATACGTCTGGAACTACTGGTCCGTCTAAAGGTGTCTTATTGCCTCATGGACACTTCTTTTCTTACGCAATTATTAGTGCTGAAGTTGCTAATTTTTCTAATAAAGACACACAGTACATCTGTATGCCCTTATTTCATATTAACGCACTAAGCATTCAATGCTTTGCAGCTCTATATGCCGGCATGAGTGTTTATTGCGTAGAAAGATTTAGCCCCAATCGATGGTTAAGTGACGTACAAATCTCAAAAGCAACAACAACACATCTACTTGGTGTTATGCCTGAGTTTGTTTACAGTACCGAGGAGAGCAAGGAAGATAAAAATCATTCATTAAGATTAGTTAGTGCCGTTCCTATTGGTGAATGGGGAAAATATTTTGAAAAACGTTTTAATATTAAGTTTTTGCAAGGTTTCGGAATGACTGAGAGTGGCATGAGTTTTTGGGCTTCACTTAATGAAGAGACTTGTGTCCCAGGGCGTGCGGGTTACCCAGTAAGTGAATTATATGAGGTCAAAATTGCTGATCCCGAGAATGATGAAACTCTGCCTGTAAATAAAGTTGGAGAGTTATTAATTAGGCCTAAACACCCGGGAATTTTTTCAGCAGGTTACTATAAATTGCCAGAGAAAACCGTAGAGGCTTGGCGAAACTTATGGTTTCATACAGGCGATGCATGCTATTTTGACGAGAAGGGAAGGATGCATTATTTTGACAGGATAAAAGATTGTATCAGGCGCAGAGGTGAAAATATATCTGCTTTTGAGTTAGAACAAGTAATCAACACGTATCCTGAAATCGAGGAGAGCGCGGCAATAGGAGTAAAAACTGAGAAATCGGGTGGTGAAGATGAAGTGCTTATTTGCATTGTGAAAAATAATGAAAACCAACTAAACACAGACCACTTTCTTTCTTTTTGTCAGGAAAAGTTGCCCAGGTTTGCAGTTCCAAAATATATGAGAGTCGTTGATAGTATTAGGAAAACTGGATCTGGGAAGCTAAGCAAAGTTGACGTAAGGAAAGAAGGCCTTGCGGACGATGCTATAACACTAATTCCGGACCGCTAACATCCTTGAATAGTACTTCTGCGGTATTAAGAAATTAAAGTAATATTTCTTTGTTTGATATGTCTTCTACACAATTGTATTGATCTTGGAGTAGAGCATTTTCGCTTAAAATTACGGCCTTTTTTATTGTCATTCCTTCAATACGAACGCGGAAATGTTTTATCTCATTTACAAAAATTTCTCTTTCCAGAACAAGGCTCTTGCGTTTTTTATTCGAGTAGAGCCGTTGCCCAACCTTATAGGTTAATTTTTTACCATTTAGTTTTGTTAAAATTTTATCAAAGAAAGTTATTTTTGCCTCTAAATATTTGTTAAAGGCCTTTTTTTATGAGGGCTAGCGACCGACCTCAATAGCATTACTTTATTATTTAAAAAATAATTTCAATATTTTTTTTGCTCTATCTAATTGCACAGTTAAATGTAGCCTTTTTTAAACTCATATATAAAAAACCTGTCTGCTATTGACAAGAGCTTTATGAAACGGGTAGCCTTATATCAAACAAATCTTGGTCTAAAAATTATGACCACAAACGGAAGGAAAGAGATATGTATAAATTTTTGATGTCAACTGTCGTTGCTGGCACCATGGCTTTGGCCACAAATGTCTATGCGGCATGTGGATCAATTTCTATGGCTGACATGAACTGGCCCTCGGCCACATTAATGGCAAACGTTGATAAGATCATCCTTGAAGAAGGTTATGGCTGCGAAATCGAGATGGTTGCTGGCGCAACTACTACAACTTTTGCGTCTATGAATGAAAAAGGTCAACCAGATGTTGCTGCAGAACTTTGGATCAATGCTGTAAGAGAGCCATTATTTAAAGCTATGGATGAGGGAAGGCTGCACTCCGCGAGAGAAATGCCAATTACTGACCTCGGAGAAGGTTGGTGGGTTCCTGATTACGTGCTCACTAAAAACCCTGGTCTTAAGACAGTATTGGATATTCTAGAACGACCAGATCTTTTCCCTGCAAAAGAAGATCCTTCAAAAGGAGAATTTATAGGCTGTCCTGCAGGGTGGGGATGTCAACTTTCAAACATCAATCTTTTCCGAGCATTTAAAATGGAAGATAAAGGTTGGATTCTAATTGATCCAGGTTCACAAGCCGGTCTTGATGCATCTATGGCAAAAGCCGTGCAAAGAGGAGATAACTGGTTTGGATATTACTGGGCTCCAACAGCTCCTATTGGAAAATTCAATATGCAACTTGTTCCTTTCGGAGTTCCGTTCGCTGGTGCTGAAAACTGGGATGGATGCATTGCAAAGGCAGAACAAGATTGTGCCGACCCAAAGCCTTCAGCTTGGACAAAGTCTGAGGTTCACACAATTGTGACCACAAACTTCAAGGAATCAGCTGGGTCAGATGCTATGGGATACTTTGCAAAGCGAATCTTTCCAGGGCCAATAATGAATAAAATGTTGGTGTATATGGAAGATAACCAAGCAAACGGTCCTGATGCGGCTGTAGAGTTCTTAATTGAATACGAAGACGTTTGGACTCCTTGGGTGTCAGCAGACATAGCCAAGAAGATTAAGGCATCACTCTAAAAATAACTGTATGTAATTGGTCGCCTTAGGAAACTGAGGCGACCAATTTAATTTTATGAGGGCTTCCTATGGATTGGCTGACAGAATTTCCGAGTTTAGGTAAAAGAGACTTAAGAGATTTAAAGAAAGGTATCGATGGATCTTTTAGGGAGTGGTCCAGATCAAATGGAGATGCGATTGAAGCATTTTTTGATCCCTTATACTTTTTTTTAGTTTGGTTAGAAAAGCTGCTCATAGCGACTCCCTGGCCAATAATTTTAGCGCTTGTTGCAGGCTTTGCTTATCTTGGGTCACGAAGCTGGAAACTAGCTTTAGGTTCCGTTATTTCTTTTATGTTAATTGGTTATTTCGGTATGTGGAAAGATATGATGGCCACTATATCTCTAATATCTGTATCGACCCTGATTTGTATAGCTGTTGGAATACCAATTGGTATATTGATGTCGCGGTATGATCGTATTCAGAGCGCTATCACACCAATTTTAGATCTAATGCAAACAATTCCTATATTTGTTTACCTTTTACCTGTCGTAATGCTTCTAGGTATTGGTAGGGTGCCCGGCTTAATTGCAGTATGTGTTTACGCTTTACCTCCAATAATTCGTTTAACTAACTTGGGGATAAGGTTGGTTGATAAAGAAATTTTAGAGGCAGCAGATGCTTTTGGTTCAAGTTATAGGCAAAAGCTATTTTCTGTGCAAATTCCTTTAGCTTTGCCCAATATCTTTGCAGGCGTTAATCAAACTATAATGATGGCTCTAGCGATGGTTGTTATTGCTTCAATGATTGGCGTCAAAGGTCTAGGTATGCCAGTTCTACAGGCGGTCCAAAACCAATATTTAACCTTAGGCTTAATGAATGGCTTAGCAATTGTAGCCTTGGCGATTATTTTTGACAGAGTGTCTCAGCGTTATGGCCAAAGGCTTCAGGCTCATCGATATGGAAAAGAACATGAGTAAACCTAAGCTTAAAATAAAAAATCTCTATAAAATTTTTGGTCCTAAGGGAAGAACTTTTATAGAGTCAGTTAAAAACGGAATATCAAAACAGGAGCTTTTAGACAACCATGGCCATGTTTTAGGATTAAATGATATCACTTTGGATATCCCTGAGCAAAGGATACAAGTGATCATGGGACTATCAGGGTCAGGAAAGTCAACTCTAATAAGGCATATCAATCGCCTTATCGAGCCAACCGCTGGTGAGATAACCGTAGATGATGAAGATGTTCTTTCTATGTCACAAGTTCAGCTACGTGAATTTAGGCGAAAAAAAACTTCGATGGTTTTCCAGAAATTTGCTCTTTTGCCTCATAAAACGGTAGCACAAAATGTTGCATATGGGTTGACCATTCAAGGCGAGCAAGAGGGAGTGGCAAAGGAAAAAAGTCACAAGTGGATTGAAAGCGTGGGGCTCTCAGGTTTTGAAGAGAGGTATCCATCTCAATTATCTGGAGGTATGCAGCAAAGAGTAGGGCTAGCAAGAGCATTAGCAACCGACGCGCCTATATTATTGATGGATGAGGCCTTTTCAGCTCTAGACCCCCTGATTAGAACGGATATGCAAAATATTCTTCTAGATCTTCAGAAAGACCTTCATAAGACGATCGTTTTTATTACTCATGATTTGGATGAGGCCCTTAGAATAGGAGACAATATTGCAATTTTACGAGATGGTAAAATTATTCAAAAAGGTAATCCTCAAGAGATAATTATGAAACCTGCTGATGACTATATTTCTGATTTTATTAAAGATATTAATCGTGGGAAGGTTATAGAAGTCAAATCTATTATGCAAAAAGGTACAAGTAAGGGAGCCCCTTTAGATAGCTCTAGTTCACTTGAAGATGCTCTAAAAATTTTAAATAATGAAAAAAATAATGAATGCAGTGTAGTTGATGATAAGGGTAAAAAAATTGGCAAAGTTACTCTTGATGCGGCAATTTCTGCACTTTTTCGAGAAAAATCACTAAAAAAATCAGAAAAATATAAGTAGATTTTGTTAGCCAGTACATAAAACGCAATCAGATGCAATGATTGTGTTCTCATAAACGAATACTGGATTAATTTCTATGCAGTCGCATCGGTTGCCTTCTTCTTGATGAAATTTTACTATTTTAAGTATTTCACGAGTAAGCATATCTAAATCAACTTTGCGTTTATTGCGAAAGCCATTGATTAATTTGAAAAATTTCATTTTTTTTATTTCTTTTGATATATATTTTTTTGATGTCGGTAATATAAATGTTTTTATGTCTCTATATAATTCCGTTAATGATCCGCCCATACCAAGAACCAAAATGTCACCAAATACTTTATCTTGTCTTATGCTTAAAAACATTTCAGCAATTGGTGTAGGAAGCATTTCTTCGATAAAGAAAGATCCATTTTCTATTGATTTTTTCCCCACTTTTTTTTTCATTTTCAAATACTTTTTTACAAGATCTTCGTGGTTATTGATATTTAACTCCACTGCACCCATTTCTGTTTTATGTAAAACTGTCGGAGTAGTAAATTTTAAAGCTAGTGGGAATTGAACTTTTTCTTTTTCTAACACTTTAGAATCGTCAATAATCCTTCCAAAAGGAACCTTTATACCTTTAGCTTTAATTTGAAGCTTTCCATCATACTCTGTCATAAATTTAGATTTGTAACTTTTGTAGTGGGCCAAATGAAAACTCTGGATTTCTTTTTTGTTATTAAAATTGTAGTAGTCTAAAAGGTGCTTGATGGCCTTTAGACAGTTAAATATCCCTTGCATAGGGACACCACCTAACTTCAATATTTTATTTCCAATGTCTTCATTTATATTCTCTGGTAGCGTTGAACATATAATAGGAGTATATCCGGCTAATTTGCATTCATTTATAAAAGCTCTTGTGTCATTTAAATAAAATTTTTCTGTATCGTTTATTTGTGCGTTTGGAAAATCTTGTACCAAAATTGCAGTTGAATATTTGTTTTTTAGTGCGAGTTTGAAAACTGGGCCTGTTTTTTCTAGTATTCCCCATATAGGCGTCGTGTAATCCAGCGGGTTAGAGATAGTTGCTATTTTTGGCAACACTTTCTTTAGCGATGTTTTCTGACTTTTGCTAAAATCTGGTAATCTAAGCTTAAGTTCTTCTGCGTTATCAGCTACCATTGCTGCTCCACCACCAGAACAAGTAAAGGCTAGAATTCTGTTTGTTTTTATAGGGCTTGAAATGCTAAATAACTTAGCTGTTTCAAGTAACTGTATTGGGTCATGTACTTCCGTTATAGCAAGTTGTTTAAAAAGTGCTGAATATACTTCATTATTTCCGGACAGAGATCCTGTATGGCTTTTAGCAATTCTTTTGCCAATTTGTGATCTACCAGTTTTATAAACAATAATGGGTTTACATGCATTAAAAGAAAATTTTGAGGCTTCTACAAATTTTGTTAAGTCAGAAATTCCTTCTATATGAATAGCAATACAGGATACCTCAGTCTTTTTACAAAAATAGAAAATTAAGTCTTCGATTTTTGTCACGGCTTGGTTGCCTACAGACACCATGAAGCTTATAGGGAGTGACCTCGTTGCCATTATAATGTCTGACGATAGCATTCCGCTTTGAGTGATAAGGGCAATTCCTTTTTTGCAACGAGCGCCTTTGTGTGAAAATGGCCAAAGTGCAACATCGTCAGAAAAATTTATAAAGCCATAGCAGTTGGGGCCTATTAATGGCATATCGCCGCATTCCTTAATAAGGCTGTCCTCAAGATATTTGCCAGTTTTTCCAGTCTCTTTAAACCCAGCGGAATAACATACTATTCCCTTACACCTCATGGCTTTAAGTTCTTTGACTGTAGAAATAACCTCGCTAGCAGGCACAGCGATAAACGCAGCATCTGGACTCAATGGAAGGTCAGAGATTTTGCGTAAGCATTTATAATTTTCTATTTTTAATCTTTTGGGGTTAACAACAAATATTTTACCTTTGAAACCTCTTCTTTTTAATTCTCTAATCGGAACAAATATTTCTTTGCCTCCAATAAAAACGACTGACTTTGCTTTAAAAAAACGATCGATGTTTTTAAAAGAAGTTAAAATCATGCACCAAGAGGTCTAAGCATTGAGCGAGTAACGATGTGTCTTTGTATTTCTGAAGTGCCATCCCAAATTCTTTCTAACCTAGAGTCTCGCCATAGTCTTTCAATAGGCATCTCTTCCATTAAACCCATTCCTCCAAAAATTTGCACAGCATCATCAGCTACTTTATTGAGCATTTCTGAACAGAAAATTTTAACAATAGCGGCATCTTCATCTGTCATTTTTCCTGACAAAGCCCTATCTACAGCGTCTTTTACTAAAAGATCTGAGGCTCTTAAGTTCATTTTCATGTCTGCTAGTTTAAATCCTGTTGCTTGAAAAGTTCCAATTGGCTTTCCAAACTGTTTTCTCTGAGCGGCCCAATCTAAAGCTAAATCAAGAATTCGTTCTGCCTTTCCACAACAAGTCGCTCCAACCCATATGCGGCCCATGCTAAGCCATTTCCCAGATAATGAAAGGCCATTACCCTCACTACCTAAAATCTTATCATCAGAAAGCCTAACGTCATTAAAGCTCAATTGGTAGTTTTTATATCCCCTATAGCTTATGCACTTAGTGCCTTCTTGTATGTCAAACCCTGGAATTCCAACATCAACAAGAAAAGCTGTAATTCTTTTTCTTTTTCCACGTGGTGTTTCATCTTCTCCAGTAGCAGCAAAAACAATCGCGAAGTCTGGCATGCATGGTCCAGAAATAAAATGCTTTGAACCATTCAAAATCCAGTCAGCTCCTTCTTTCTTGGCATTCGACTTCATACTCATTATATCAGAGCCCGCGTCAGGTTCTGTTAATGCAAATAATTCGCGTTTATCGCCTTTTACGCAGGGATAAAGATATTCTTCCATTTGCTTTTCGTTACAGGCTAGAAGTATTTCGGTAGGACGCGCTATCCAAGAATGCAAAGCATGTGAAGTTTTTCCGTACTCCCTTTCAACAACCATCATTGAAGAATAATCCAACCCTCCACCGCCATATTTCTCTGGCAGATTAGCTGCAAATAATCCAACTTCTTTTGATTTTTCTTCTATTTGTTTACCTATTTCATCGGGAACATGACCAAGTTTATCCACACGGTTTTCATGAGGATAAATTTCGTCAGCCATGAATTTTTGGACAGTATCTAATAGAATTTTTGAATCGCTTGAAGTGTCATACATAGTTTATCTCAATAATTAGTTTTTTATTAATGAAAGCTTTTTTCTTGTTTCATCTGGGGTAAGAACTCTTCCACCCATTAGATTGATTATATTTATAACTTTTTCAACCAATTGTCCATTCGTAGCAAGCACGCCTTTTGAAAGATAAAGATTATCTTCTAAGCCAACACGAACATTTCCCCCCATAGTAACGGCTGCAGCGGCCATAGGTATTTGCATTCTTGAAATGCCAAACCCAGACCAAGTTGCGTTTGATGGGAGATGATCCTTCATTACCTTCATAGTATCAACACTTTGATCAGCTCCCCACGGTATTCCTAAACATATTTGGAACATTGGAGGTTCTTTAATTAATCCCTCTTCAATTAACTGTTTGGCTAATCTAATATGACCTAAGTCAAAAACCTCTAATTCTGGCTTTACTCCCCAAGATTTTGTCAATTCGGCCATTCTTCTCAGGATAGGTAGAGTAGATATATAAATAGAATGATCGTTGACACCAAAATTTAAGGTTCCACAATCTAAGGAACAAATTTCTGGCTTACATATCTTTATATGCGCAAGTCTCTCATCAGGACCTATCATGTCCGTTCCGGGGCCAGGCATCGAAAAATCATTTTCATCAGGAACCCAATCACCGCCCATTCCTGCAGTAAGATTTATCACTACATCAGTTTTATCATCTCTTATTCTGTCGACTGCTTCTTTAAATAAGTTTACATCTCGGGATCCTTTGCCAGTTTCTGGATCTCGAACATGAATATGGGCCGCAGACGCACCTGCTTTCGCAGCTTCGATAGCAGCATCCGCAACCTCTTTTGGAGTCACAGGAACATGAGGACTTTTATCAACAGTCTCACCGGCTCCTGTAACCGCACATGTCACTATTACCTCAAAATTCATACTAACCTCATTAATTATTTGGATGATTATTTTTTATAGCGCTCAAAATCGCAGCAATTGCATTATCGCGATCTTTAGCCATTTCAAGAAAATGCCTTCCTTTTGACATATCTTTACACCCATTAACCATCTTATCACGTAATTCTTGTGTTAATTCCGGTGCTTTAAGTCTAGTCCATGGTAATTGTAATGCAGGACCGAATTGGTCTAGATTTGTAGCCATACCTCCTTCGCCACAGGCTACGTGAAATGCCATGCATTGACCTTGGTAAGCCATTCTAGGTGCTGGCCCATTAATTAGTGCTAAATCAATTTGTTCAGGAGTTGCTTCGTCATTTGCGACCATGTGTAATGCCTCTCGCCACAATGCTTCCTGTAAACGAGTTGCAATAAATCCTGGAATTTCTTTTTTAAGCACAATTGGGACTTTACCGACCGCCTTATAAAAGCTAACCGCCTGATCAACACATAGATTATTGGTGTATTCACTAGCAACAACCTCTACCAGTGGTAGTAAGTAGGGAGGGTTGAAAGGATGTCCTACTATTGCTCTATCTCTTGTATTGCAGTTCTTTACGATGTCTGAAATTAATAGCCCAGACGTTGATGAAGCTATAATAACACTAGGTTTTAAAAATAAATCAATTTGGGAATAAAAATCTTGCTTTACATTCAATATCTCTGGAATGCTTTCCTGCACGAAGTCGACCTCGGTTAAGCTCTCTTTTAAGTTAGTGAAAATCTGCATTTTTTCTAACGATGCTGTTTTATCAATGCCTAACTTTTCTAATGTTTCCCAAGCCGTTTTGATTAATGATTTGTAATCATCGATTTCATCTTCTGAGTGGAGATAACATTTTACATTTAGACCTTTGGCTAGAAAGTGAGCAGCCCACCCAGCTCCTATGGGTCCGCCTCCAATGCTGGCGACTGTTGAGATCTTATTAAAACTTTTCAAGCTATTTTCCTTTAAAATTTGGATCTCTTTTTTCAACAAACGCTGCCACACCTTCAGCTGCGTCATCAGATTTTAGCATATTTGAATATGTCAACAAATTACCCGATCGCATTTCTGAAAAAGCGTCTTTTAAAGCTATACATTCTATTGCTCTTAAAACCTCCTTTACGCTTTGCATTGCTAGAGGAGCTGTTTGCGCCATTTTATCTGCCCACTCTCTCGCGGTATCTAAAAGTGAACATTTATCAACTACTTTATTTACCAATCCAAAACTTTTTGCTTCCTGAGCTGACATTCTCCGACCAAGAAAGAACATTTCCATTGCTATATTGTAAGGAATTCTTCTAGGTAGTCTTTGCAACGCACCCGCGTCAGGCACTATACCAAGTGGCATTTCAGGCAACCCAAACTCAACATGCTCTGCTGCTATTATTAAATCGCATGACATGGCTAATTCAAAGCCGCCTCCAATTGCGTGACCATTCAGAGCGCAAATCACCGGCTTATTTAAATTCCAATTTTCTGTTAGCCCGGCAAAACCACCGTCACCGTAGTCTGCTTTTTCCCACCAATTGTCTAGCTCCATTTCCCCAGAATTAACGGCTTTGAGGTCCCATCCAGCTGAAAAAATCTTATCTCCTTCACCAGTAATTATTCCAACTCTAAGGTTGGGATTATCTCGTAATTCTGCAAAAGCTTTTCCAAGATCTTGACTAAGTTTAAGGTCTATAGCATTTACTTTTGGTTTATTGATTTTAATTTCTAGTACTTTTTCTTTAACTTCTACCTCTAGATGACTTGTCATTTTTTATCCCTATCGAAAAGCAGGAAGAACTTCTTTACAGAACAACTTGAGTGATTTTTTCTGTGATTCATGATCCAACCCCATTGATGCATAATAGATAAAATTATCTACTCCTAGACCTTCATAACGCTTTAATTTTTTAATAACCTCGTCCGGTGTTCCAAACATCAGATTTTCTTCTAACATATTTGGATTATATTCTTCTCTATTTTCAAGTTCTTTCAAAGCAATTTCCTTAGGAAATCCGTCTTTAACGTCGCCTAAATTCTTAAATAAATTTTCAAATTGGCCCAATATACGTTGAATTGCTCTGATATAAATACTCGATTCTTCTTTGTTTTTATAGACAGCAGAATGCCTCATCATTGCAAAAGTGGGTTTAAAGCCATTAGATGCATTTTCTAAAGCATCATCGAGGCGCTGTTTATAAAGCTCTGCCTCTGAAAATGGTCTAGTTAAAGGCCAAGACATTATATTGCAATGATTTTTTACTGCATAGTCATAGGTTATAGGTGCTCTAGCAGCTACCCATATAGGAGGCCCGCCTTTTTGAACAGGCTTCGGAACAGACGTAGATAATGGGAAAGACCAAAATTCACCATTATGCTCATAATCTCCTTCCCACAGTTTCTTTATTACTGGAAGACTCTCCTGCATATATTTCCATGCATCAGATTGCTTTAGGCCTGGGTGCATTCGATCAAATTCTCTTTGATATGCTCCCGAACCTATACCAAATTCAAGGCGACCCTCTGTAATTAGGTCTGTAAAAGCAGCCTCTCCCGCAAGTTTAATTGGATGCCAATAGGGTGCAGCTGCTACAGCTGTGCCAAGCCTTACATCGTTAGTGTTTTCTGCCCACCAAGTTATTATTTGAAAAGGGTTTGGAGCAATTGTCATTTCCAAGGCATGGTGTTCGGCGGCCCACACAATGTTAAAACCACTTTGATCAGCCATTTGCACCATCTCAAGTGTATGGTTTTTCACATCCTTCATTGACAAAGAGTTGTCTGCTCTTTCCAGATTTATTGCTAAATCAAATTTCATACACTTACTCCCCCTAAAAAATTTTTTTTTCTTTATTTCATGACAAATGGGTTAGCTGCCGGTTCATCTGACATATTTATCCAAACCGTTTTAGGGCGAGTGTAGTCATATATAGCTTGAAACCCGCTCTCTCGACCATAACCTGAGTTTTTAAAGCCTCCAAATTCTGCAATCGGAGACACGACCCTATATGTGTTAACCCATACTATTCCAGCATGAACTGCCTTACTTACTCTTAGGCACCTAGAATTACTTTTTGAAAAAATGCCTGCTGCCAAACCGTGTTTTGTATCATTAGCAAGAGATATGACCTCTTCTTCTGTTTTAAATTTTATTACGGATAGTACAGGCCCAAATAATTCTGTATCTACTATTTTCAGTTTCTGACTTGGGCAGTCGACAATTGTAGGCTCAAAAAACAATTCACCAAGACCTTCAGGTGACTTGCCTCCGCACAACAAAGTTGCACCTTCTCCTACAGCAAATGCAAGTTCAGTTTTAATATTTTCGAGCTGCCCTATAGTGCATAGAGGGCCCATTTGGGTTTCATCCAATAAAGGGTCGCCAATTTTTATTTTTTTTGCATGTGCAACAATTAAGCTTAAAAATTCATCTGCTATATTTTCCTGAAGGTATAATCTTGATCCAGCAACACAACTTTGACCTGTTGCGCCAAAAATTCCAGCTATAGAACAGTTAACTGCGTTTTCTATATCAGCATCATCAAATACAATAAAAGGTGACTTACCCCCCAGCTCTAGAGATACCTCTGCAAAATTTTCGGCAGAATTTCTAATCACATGCCGAGCAGAAATTGGCCCTCCGGTGAACGATATCCTGGCAACTTTGGGGTGACTTGTTAACTCTTTTCCACAAGGATCTGCATGGCCGGTTATTATATTCACTACTCCAGGAGGTATACCCGCTTCTTCAACGCATTTACCAAAAGCAAGCATAGCCGCAGATGCGTGTTCGGACGCTTTCAAAACGATAGTATTTCCTGCGGCCAATGCTGGACCAATCTTTACGGCAACAAGAAACAATTGTGAATTCCACGGAACAATTGCTGCTACAACGCCCAATGGCTCTCTGTTTGTAAATACAAATAAATCTGGTTTATCAATTGGTAATGTTTGACCAGAGACTTTATCAGCGCACCCAGCAAAGAAGTTAAAAAATTGCGAGATATATTTTGCTTGCCATTTAGTTTCCTTTAACATTTTCCCGGTATCTATGGTTTCAATTTTACCCAATTCCTCAGATTTGCTAGCTAGTATATCGGCTAATTTTCTAAGATGCTCTCCTCTTTCTGTCGGAGTCATTTTTGACCATGGTCCATCAATAAATGCTTTGTGAGCCGCTTCTACTGCGCTATTAACATCCGTGTTTGATGCTTCTGGTATAGTGCACCAACTCTCTCCCGTTGTGGGGTTTGAGCTTTCAAAGGTCTTATTATCAGAGGATAAGACCCATTCTCCATCAATTAACATTTTAAAGTTTTCTAATCTGCCCATTTTTGCTCACACTTTCTCTTTATTCGCCCTTAAGTCTACAAGAGAAAAATGATCAAAAACAATAACTATTTATTGTATGATAAATAAAAAATTATTTTCATAACCTTTATTTTAACCAATAATCAAACAATAAATATAGGTGAATAAAATGTCTAAAAAAATTATTGGCGATCCATTGATTATAAATGGACGGAAGCTGTCATTATCTAAGGCTGTTAGAGCTGGTGACTTTGTGTATTTAACTGGTCAAGTTCCTATGAAAAACAGTGTGGTCATAACTGAAGGCACCATAGAGGAACAAACAAGAATAGTGCTCGATGAAATTAAAAATACATTGTTAGAGGCTGGATGTGAATTGCAGGATGTTATTAAAGCTATGGTTTGGCTGAAAAATAGAGAAGACTTCCCAGGGTTTAATTCGATTTACGGTGAGTATTTTGACCATGAGCCACCAGCTAGATCTGCCGTGGTCAGCGATCTTTTGGTAGATGTTTTAGTTGAAGTAGAAGTAGTAGCTTATAAACCTGAGTTGTGACATGAAGAGGCAATATTTTAATGGAAACTGCTTTAAATATTTTTTCAAGAATCCCAAGTTTAAAACTATTGTTTTTATACATGGTTTAGGCCTCAACCAAGATGTCTGGTCATGGCAGGTTTCATTGTTTAAAAAGCATAATGTACTTATATATGATCTTCTTGGTCATGGTGACAGCAAAGATCCTGAAGGCGAAATTTCTTTAAGTTTGTTTGCAGATCAACTTCTACAAATAATTAATCACATTAAGTTAGAAAAAATTATACTAATTGGTTTTTCTCTGGGATCAATGATTTCTCGAAAATTTTCGTCTTTACATCCAAGCATAGTTGAAGCGTTAGTTCTTCTAAATTCACCTAATAGGCTATTAGATCAGGAAAGGGATGAAATTTTAGAAAGAGCAATGTTGTTGAAAGACGAGGGTCCAGAGTCTACAACTGATGCGGCGATAAAAAGATGGTTTAGTAATACTTTTCAGAAAAGTAATCCTCATATCGTTCAGCTTGTACGTAACTGGGTGAATAACAATAAAAAAGAAATCTATTCAAAAGTTTACCCCATACTCTATTACGGATCTATTGACCTTAAATCGCTACATGAGAGCAAACCGACTCTTATAATAACCTGTGATCAAGATTTTGCTAATGGTCCTGATGCTGCAAACGAGATTGCAAAAAATTTTAAAAATAGCAATGTTTGTATTTTACAAAAATTGAGGCATATGGCATTGGTCGAGGACTACAACACTGTTTTTGTAAAAATTGATGAATTTTTAGTATCATTGAATTTGCATTAATATTTTGTTTTATACTTAATTACAATGTAGTTTTAAAGATCGTAACGCACTTTATTTATTTGCTAAAGGATAGGAACTCTAGATGCTTAAAGAATTGAGAAAGATTGTCACCTTTGATGAAGATATATACAGTGAGGGAGGAAAAGAAACTGATCCTATTCTTCGTATAATAGGTGTTGCTGCAGTATTATCTAATCCTTGGAAAAATCAGGGATTTGTAGAGGACTTGCAACCAGAAATTAAAAGAATCGCTCCAGTAATGGGTAAAGCTCTGACCGACCGTTTGATCTCAATGGTCGGTAGTGGAGAAAAAATTGAAGCATACGGGAAGGCAGCATTAGCTGGTACCCGTTGTGAAATAGAGCATGCTTCAGCTATTATTCATACTTTGCAATTTGGAAACTTTTATAGGGAAGCGGTTGGTGCGAAAAGTTATCTAGGTTTCACAAACACAAGGGGTCCAGCAAATACACAAATTCAAATACCATTAATGGATAAGCATGACACTGGAAGGCGATCGCATTATTTGACCGTTCAGTTCTCTATATATGATGCGCCTGATGTCGACGAAATAGTGTGTGCTCTTGGAGCTGCTACAAGCGGTAGGCCCCATCATAGAATAGGTGACCGATACTCAGATCTAAAAGCCCTAGGCAAATCTGTTGATAATCCAGCTGGTATATAATCGAAAAGGTGAAATCAATGAAACTAGATAAATTCTACATTAATGGCGAATGGGTCTCCCCTGTAAAAGATGAAAAGATTGATATTATTAATCCATCAGATGAATCAGTTATTGGGACACTAAGCGTTGGCTCTCAGCAGGATATTGAAAAGGCAGTAGAGGCTGCAAAAACAGCGTTTTCAAGCTATGCGCGAACAAGTGTAGATGAGCGTTTAGACCTGTTGAAAGAAATAAGAAACCAGTTTAAGAATCGCTTTGAGGATTTTGTGGAAGCTATCACTAAAGAAATGGGGTCACCTGTAAAGCTCTCTCGCGGTGCACAAGCAGCTGTAGGGTTAGGCCATTTAAAGACGGCAATAAGGGTACTAGAAGAGCATAAATTTGAATACCCTTTTAATGGCTACACTGTAAGGCACGAACCAATTGGAGTTTGTGGGCTTATCACACCTTGGAATTGGCCAATAAACCAAACCATATCGAAGCTCGGACCGTGTCTTGCCTCAGGGTGCACAGCGATCTTGAAACCAAGCGAAATATCACCACTATCAGCTAATATAATTGCTGAAATAATGGATGCCGCAAAAGTTCCTAAAGGAGTTTTTAATATGGTGCATGGCTTGGGTCCGGTTGTAGGAGAGGCCTTATCTAACCATAAGGATGTAGATATGATGTCTTTTACTGGTTCAACCAGGGGAGGGGTCGCTGTTGCTCAGGCTGCAGCAAAATCGGTTAAGAGAGTAAGTCAGGAACTTGGGGGAAAATCACCAAATATAATTTTTGATGATGAAAAGTTTGAGCAGTCGGTAACTATCGGTGTGCAAAAAATTATGGAGAATACTGGACAGTCTTGTAATGCCCCAACTCGAATGATAGTACCAAAAAATCGACAAGATGAAGCTTTGGAAATTGCTAAAAATGTTGCAGAAAAATTGATAACTGGTGACCCCACAAAAGAAGAAACAGACATTGGTCCTTTAGTAAGTCAAGCTCAATTCGACAAAGTGCAAAGGTTAATTGAATCTGGGATTAAGGCTGGTGCTCAATTAGTGACTGGTGGATTAGGAAAGCCTATTGGTGTTAATGCAGGTTATTTTGCTAAGCCAACTGTTTTTGGAGATGTAAAAAACTCCATGGAAATCGCGCAAGAAGAAATATTTGGCCCCGTCTTATCTGTAATACCGTATGAAGATATTGATAATGCGGTTCAGATTGCTAATGATACAAGCTATGGCCTTTCAGCCTACGTATGTGGTAGTGATCCAGAAAAATTAAGGAGTGTCGCCAGGCAAATAAGAGCAGGTCAAATCCATGTTAATTATGGTAGTGGCGGAACGAACGCTCCATTTGGTGGTTTTAAGCAATCGGGTAATGGGCGTGAGAAGGCTGAGTGGGGTTTGGAAGAATTCTTAGAGACTAAAGCAATAATGGAGTAAAGGATATCAGCGGGGGGATTTGATTTGTCTATTGAATCGAAAACAAACAATAATTTTACGGTAGATTGTTTGCAGTATGCTAATTGGTCGAAGGAAATATTTGAGCAGATGAGACAAGGTGGGGTTGACTGTGTCCACGTAACCATTGCCTACCATGAAAATTTTCGGGAAACTATTTTAAACCTTGAGAAATGGAATGATTATTTTAATTCATATTCTGAATACATTGTTCATGCGGGTAGCTATAATGAAATATTATCTGCTAAGAAAAATAATAAAACAGCAATTATTTTCGGTTTTCAAAACCCGTCTCCAATAGAAGACGATATTTCATTGCTAGAAGTTTGGCAAAAGCTTGGCATTCGTTTTATGCAACTATCTTACAACAATCAATCGCTTCTTGCTACAGGCTGCTATGAGGAGGATGATCCAGGCTTAACAAGAATGGGCAAAGAAGTAATTAGAGAAATGAATAGACTTGGAATTGTTGTGGATATGAGTCATTCCTCCGATCGATCTACATTAGAAGCGATCGATTATTCCTCACGACCCATTGCAATTACCCATGCTAATCCTGCTTTTTGGCATTCTGCTTTAAGAAATAAGTCAGATGAAGTTCTAGACCGAATGTTTAAAAATGGTGGTATGTTGGGATTTTCTCTTTATCCTCACCATTTACATAATGGGAGTAATTGTACTATCAAAGACTTTTGTAAAATGATCGCAAAAACAGCAGAAAAATTTGGGTCAAAAAACATAGGAATAGGTAGTGACCTTTGTCAAAACCAACCCGACAGTATCGTTGAGTGGATGAGAAATGGTAGATGGACAAAAACTAGAGATTTTGGCGAAGGATCTTTTGCCAATCCTGGATTTCCCCCTCAGCCTAAATGGTTTGAATCAAATATGGATTTCAGCAATATTAAAGCGGGATTAAAGCATATTGGATTTGATAATACAGAAATAAATTCTATTATGGGCCTTAATTGGATGAATTTCTTCAAAAATTCTTTTGAGAAAGAGAAATAAGTTGGCTGTAGAGAAAAAATTTGAGCAATGTGGCCCTGAGTTAAATGTAAGGGAACCTTCAGAAGTGATGAAATTGGAAAGAATGGGTTCTTTTCATCCGTCAAGACTCTCTTTTGCAAGAATATTGATCCGAAAAATGATCGAGCAAAAGACTAAAATTAAATGTTCGCGATGGAAGATAGATAAAGAAGGGTTTGGCAATGCTGTTTATCACCTGAACTTGTTTGGTAAGAACTTGGCGCTTATCGCATTTGCTAATTATTTAGACCCCTCTCAAAGAACCGATAGAGTTATTGCATCATCATGGGATACTTCTTTTGCTTTGTTTGATGGGGTACCATCGATTTCTGATATAAAAAGGCTCGAAACGCAATTACCTCTTCAAGAGGCGGGTCGTTACAATAAAACCGAGTTGGTTCTAAGTAGGGCTAATAAATCTGTCAGAATGTTTGAACTTGTTGCGCACTCATTAAGCGAAGGCAAACAGCCTCCTCATAAGCTCATAAATGATATTGGATATTTAATGCGTACAACTGCAGTGTATGGAAATGGAAAATTTGGTATTGATGATAGAAAAAACCATTGTGAGCTTTCTGATTTCTCTGTTCCGTTTCAACTTGAGATGTTGACGGTCTATTTAATTAGAAATTTCTCGCTGGACCTTATCAATCATGTTGCAAAAGCCCGTAATCCTAAAAAATTTGTGCCACTTTGTAGAAAAATTCAAAAACACCTTGGAATCGGAAATGCAACTGGTCTTGGAATGGCTCCGTTTTTAGTTAAACACCCGGTTTTATTGAATAATTGGTTCCAGGTTCGAGAAACCGCATTGTCAAGAATGCTTAACGTAACTAACCTATCCGAAGAAAAGGCTAAAAAATTAGTCGAGCTAATAGCAAGAGTAAAAAGATTCACAGACTCATGGGATACTGACGACAATAGACAGAAACAAAGAATTGGAACTTTGAAAAAAGAATGGATATCTATTTCAGAAAAAATTGATTCAGGTTATCTATTAAAAACTAATGCCTTAAGAGATTTTTTTAAACTTTCAGGAGAGTGTTCTACTGAATGCCAAGAACTTATCGTATCGTTACTACTTGAGGTTGGTGGCGATCTTATTGACGGTCTGGATCTTTGCTTAGAGAGCACAAAACTACCTATGCTATACCCGAAGATGAAAGTGCATCAGTTAGTTGATTTAATAAGAAGAAACTTTTCATGGGCTTTAAAAATTAATTTTTCTTTGAAAGAAAACGAAGCAAGATTTTGGTATGTTTCGGAAGAAAAATTAGAACCAAGATTAGGAAGCAGATTTGAAGAAGAAGGACAGGAGTTAGAAAGACCTTTAGATATTGCCAGGAGAGTGTGTTCTCTGGATTCCGATCTAGAAAACGTAGATAAAGACATGATTATTGCAGAATTCCTAATGAATTACCCGGTTCATCGGTTTGTTATCCGTAGGATACAAACAAATGCTTGGGCTCCATATTCCGAAATTCAAGATAATTTAATTGACGAAGCGTGTATGCCAATTGATATGCTTCGATGTAAACTGTCATTTTTTGGGGCATCTAAATTTGATCCGAAATCTGATAGATGGGTTAGGGTGAATCTGTTCCAAGGAGCTCCACTAAAAAGCGAGCTCAATGATCCAAAAAATGATGATTGGTGGATGCCTGTACTAGACTATTCCTAATGGATCTTTCTTTTTCTGAGCTAAAAGATTTAATATTTAATGCAAGTTTGGGTAGTAAACTGGCGGCTGGCATTGGCGAAGATTTATCATGGGCTGTTACCTTCCTGGAATCGCGATCTTTGCCTGGTGGAAAAGAGTTTTTGAATTCTCTAAAATGTAAGCGGCACCCATCTTTACCTCCACAAAAAAAAGGCTCGCGTCTTGTTTTTTGCAACGCAAGAGCAATCTTTGAAGGTGTTACCGCAATCGATTTTTTAGTGTCAGAAGTTTGTGAAAGTGTGATTTTAAAAAATATTGATTCACAGATGCTTTTGCTTGGTTTGGCTTCTAATTACCGTGGATCTAGTTTTAGCTTTTATAAACATAAAGTAGTGTATGCTAGCATTTTTAATGATGAACTCGTTTGTAAGCACGAAATCTACAAAAGCAGCAATGATATAGAAATTTGTTTAAATGATAGTCAGTTAGACAATCCTTTAGCAAAAGGTACTAGGATGTCATTAGATAAAAACACATTTCAAGAACTTATTAAGCTTGCATCAAATATGCTAGTGCCGGAAAGCGAATTATCTCGGAAAAAGGGCGCAGGGGCTGGGAATATTGACAATGATTAATTCTTTATATCAATTCATATTATTAAGACCTTGTAGCATAGGCGCTATAAATATTTTCATTTATTCTTACATTGTTTTGAGTAAAATATTATAAAGCTAATATTGTTATCAAATAATGTGGAATAAAATGACTATTTCTTTAAAAAACTATTTTTATTTCTTATTTTTTGTTTTGATAACCTTTTTTATTTTCTGTTATCCGTTGTTTTCAGCGTGCACTCAATCTTTAAATACTCAAGGAATAATCTCAGATTGGGTGGCTAAAGACAAGGCATACTTAAATGGTAGGAAGAAGCTTTATTATTACTTTGAGCAAGAAAGCATTGATTATATTTTAAATATTGATGGCCCGATAAAGGTCCGCTCTGATCCATTTTATAGCCAGGAAGTTGCCCTTGGGAAAGCGTTGTTGAATGAAGTAGATAAATATATTGGCCTGGATTTTTTTCAAGTTAAAACAAGAAAGGAAGCCGACTTCATCATTTTAGGGGTTTGTGAAAGAGAAACTGTCTTGGATGGCATTGTTACGACGTCTCTTGACGGTACAAAAGCCATTATGACACTTAATGGCTGTAATACTCCCTTTTCTTCAAAACACCCGCCAGAAACCCTTTTTTTGCATGAGCTTGGACATGTGTTAGGGCTCGAGCACCCCTTTGATAAATCTGATGGAGACTGTATTGGTTCTGTTGACCCATGGAGTGAAGGTTCTGCTCATACGGGACACACACTTATGGCGTATAGAGACCCTCCAGGAAAGGTGAGGACTTTTTTTACAGAATTAGATATTCTTGCCTTACAAGAAATTTGGGGCAGGAACTAGAAAGACTGAATTTTCTTTAATAAGGAGATAAAATATTGAAAATTATTCTGAATATTAAAGAGTTACTCGAAGAGGGTAAAATTAATCAGGCAGAATATGATAAGTTATTATCTCTTTCGAAAAATCAAACTGGAAGCTTAGCTTTAAACCTGCTTATTGGGTTCGGAATATTTATGGTTTGTCTAGGCGTAATTACTTTAACTCAAGCTGCTTCTACTGCCTTGATTATGGGGCTGTTAACATTTCTAATCGGGGTGTTAATTAAATTTAGAGGAACTAAAGAGTGGTCGGTATTATCTAGTTGCTGTTCAATCAGTGGTGTGCTGATATTTATTGGTGGAATGAACATATGGCTGATTGAGGCTTATGAGTCTGAGTCCGTCTTTTTACCCTTGGCTATTAATGTTGAAATTTTAACAACTTCTATTTTGATAGCATCATCTGTATTTTTGATGAGTAATATCTTGGCGGCCTTAAGCATCCTGTCTATTGCACAGATTACTGGAGCGGGAACGAGTTATTTTACAGCATCTTACACAATATGGGTTAGTTCGCCCGTAGTAACTATTGTTATTTTCAGTGCGCTAGCATTTTTTCTTTACTATCTTTCTCTTTCTATTTTATCAAGGTATCAAAATATAATGATAACCGGGTCAAGAACATCAGTGCTTCTCGCTAACTTTGGGTTCTGGGTTGGGTCTCTTTGGGGTGGAGGAAGCGAGCTTGAGGTTTCTCCTGAGCTTATATCAATTGCATGGGCACTGGGTCTTATTAGTTTTGCGGTCTGGGGATGGAGAGTAAACAGGCGTTGGGTCGTAACAGTTTCATCTATTTTTGGAGCCATTCATTTCTATACTCAATGGTTTACTATTTTGGAAATGGAGCCGGCTTCAGTTGTTATTGGTGGCGTGATAGCTATTGGAATAGGAATTTGTATCAAGCGCTTAGATTCAACAATGAAGGCAAAATAGAAATTTAGTAATGACGTTTTTTGAATAATTGAATCGCTTTTATAAGGATTTATGAGCGTGTTTAGCAAGAGAGTCAGCTATGAAAGCCTCAATTTGCTTTACCGTTTCCTCCCCACCAAGATCTCTGCCTCGTACTAAAACAAGGTTTTTATCTTCTGCTTCTTCAGTTTCATAAATTATTTCTACAGTATGTAATGAAAACACTGTTTGATTGGACCTAAAAAATGCCACCGATCTTCGTCGTTCTTGTACTTCAGTTTTATAGGTTTTAATTGCTTTTATTGATAAGAAAGGAATGGATTTTGATACCAATCCTTTAAAAGTTAATGCAAAATATTTAAGTTGTTGGTTAGTTCCGTCAAATTCATTTCTTATGTATATATTCGGGTATTGATACATTATCGCTAATGGAAAAACAAAACAAACTATTCCTAAAATAGTAAATGTTGTGTCCCCCTCCGACCTTGCCATTAAATACAAAATATAGGCAAATCCTCCACCTAAAATTATCAATGGTAGATTAACCCAGCCGAAATGTGTCATTTTGGCATTGCCATCATTCTTAATTTTAAAGGGGAGCCAATCTCTAAACAGGGAAATAATAAAGAATTGTAACCAAAGAGACCCTAAAATAAATACAATTCCGATGACACTGAACACAGTGAAATCAATGCTACCTGACATGTGGCATCCTTCAGACAAGCAAAGCCCTGTTAAAACCAATATGACAAACAGGGTTATGGCCCACGGTATTCCAACCAAAAAATACATCAAATATTTCATATCGGTTTCCTTATGAATGGCTTTGTAATTATCTATCAAATATTAATTAAGTAAAATAATCTTTTAACCTTCATTTGTTTGAACCATATAATAACTTAGCGTATTCGACAGGATTTTATTAAGTTGGACTTAGATAGACTTGTTTAGAATACTCTCTATATCTGCCTTAGTTTTTTCCATATCGAGATATTGACCCCTGACTAAAACAATTTCCTTGTCTTCTGTTGATTCTGCTTGCTTTAAATTCAGGCCAACAGTTGGGAATTTGAATAGGTCATATTTTTGCATGAAAGCGATCGCATTATATGATGTTGCTTCTATAGTTTGAACCCAGGTCCGTACATATGCGATATTGTCGAATGGTATTTTTTTTGCAGAAACTACTGCTTTTCTTTTCCAAAATATAACAAATAAAAATATTCCATTTAGTTTTATAGAATAGTTAGTCACTTGTTTTGTCTTCAATGAAAAAGATGTGAAGATAAACGAATTAGGCACTTTTATCATAATAACGATATAGGACCCAAACCACATCCCCGCTAAAAACAAGAACGAAAACAACTCTGCAAAATCAACATTGCTGGCAATAGAAGATAATAAATAATTGATTAGAATAAAAATAATATAAACACTCAAAAAGTTAGATAAGACATTGAGCCAACCGATATGTAAAAGCCTGGCGTTACCGGATTTTTTTATGGCAAGTGGCCTCCATCTTTTGCTAATAAGGTTTCCTAAGAGCCACCATTCGATGAACAAAATTATAATTATTGAAAACAAATAGCCAAATAATCCTCTTATTACCTCTAAATACGTAACGGTTTCTGACTTAAAAGCGGCAAAAATATATAAAAATCCGACAGCAAGAACGATTGAGTAAAGAATTGCCCTTATAAAAAATTCAATAAGTTTATTAATAATATTTGTTACCTTTGACTGTTCAGGTTTTGGCTTAGCTTCTGGTGGGGTAAATAAATTTATAAAAGCATTAATTAACCACTGAAATATTAAACCTGCTACAAGAAATGCAAAGAAAGCAATAAAAACAAGAGTGTAGTCTTGATACAAATCAGAGGGCTTATAAAAAACATCAAGTAAAACGCTCGTGAACAAAGATAATAGCAACCCCCAGAGAAATATCATTAGCAGGTATCTCAGGTATTTAAAAATTGGTAACACAACGAAAACCTTCTTTAGGAATCACCAAATCAAGCTTACATTCTATTCACTTAATATAAAAAAAAATTGTTTTAAGCTTAATATTACTTTACTTCAAAACAAGTAAATTTCTGTTACACTGTTGATAAATACAGTGGAGGAATAAATGTCTATTGAGTTAATTATCGCAGCAGTGGTCGTCTTAGGGCTAATATTTTACCTAATTTCTATCTACAATAAAATTGTATCTCTTAAGAATAGGGTCGATAATGGTTGGGCGCAAATAGATGTACAGCTTCAACGGCGCTATGACTTAATTCCTAATTTAGTAGAAACAGCTAAAGGTTACATGAAGCACGAGAAAGAAACCTTGAAGATGGTTATAGATGCCAGAAATGCTGCCAATGAAGCCGCAAAAACAGCATCCGGGGATCCATCTGATCAAAATGCAATCAAAGGTCTTCAAGAAAGCGAGCAGAAGCTCCAAGGAGCTATGATGAACTTTCAGGCATTGGCAGAAGGCTATCCTGATTTAAAAGCAAATACAAATATGTTGGCATTGCAGGAAGAGTTAGCCACAACCGAAAACAAAGTCGGATTTTCGAGACAGGCATTTAATGACGCTGTAATGCAATATAACACCGGTATTGAGATGTTTCCTAATTCTCTTATAGCTAACCAGTTTAAGTTTACGCAAGCGACTGAATGGCAAATCGAAGATCAGGAGGCCAGAAAGAACGTTAAAGTGACGTTTTAAGATAGTTACATGAATTTTTTTGAACAGCAAGATAAGGCAAGGTCTAAAACTTTCAGACTTGTAGGCCTGTTTTTATTAAGCATTGTCACTTTAGGAATAATCGCATTTTTTGCCGTCTACCTTGGGTATATTACGGTTTTTGAAGACGAGTACTACTATATAGAAGAGGAAGCCTTCTCTTTTGCTCTTTTGTTCACAGTGGTTTTTGTAATTATTCTTTTGTCAGCCACTTGGATAAAGATAATACAACTTAGAAGGGGTGGAGGGACGCAGGTAGCCAAGGAGTTGGGAGGTATTTTGCTTGAGGTAGGAAATCTAGAAAATATAGGGGATGTGCCTCAACATAAAATCAAAGTGTTAATGAATATAAACAAGGAAATGGCTTTAGCTTCTGGAGTTCCAGTTCCTAATTTATACTTGATTGAAGATGAAGGCGTAAATGCTTTTGCAGCTGGCTATTCGCCTCTTAATTCAGTGATTGGTGTTACTTCTGGAGCTATTAATGCTCTCACGAGAGAGGAACTACAAGGAGTAATAGCACATGAATACAGCCATATCTTAAATGGTGATGTAAAAATTAACCTCCGTTTTGCAGGCATTGTATTCGGGCTGACCGTAATTTATTATATAGGAGAGTTCCTTTTAAGATTTTTCACTAGAGGAAGTAGAAGGCGATCTAATAAAAAAGGAGGTGCGGGTGGAATTATAATTATTATTGCTATAGCACTCTTTGTTATTGGGTTGCTCGGTAGAGTTTTAGCAAATATTATTGGTAGCTTGGTATCTAAACAGAGAGAGTTTTTGGCAGATGCATCAGCGGTTCAATTTACCAGAAATCCCAATGGTATCGCTAATGCCTTAAATAAAATTCGTTCTGGATTTGGATCCGAGGTAACCAGCGCATCAAGCAGTAAATTTAGTCATATGTTTTTTGGCACACCAGCAAATTCGTCTGGTTTTAGTGCCTTTGGTACCCATCCACCATTAATAGATAGAATTAAAAGGATAGACCCTACCTTCGATTTTTCTAAATCCTATGGTGATCAAAAATCAAAAGCGCCAACGACAAAAAAAGTTAAAAGAGATAATAAGGCTTTTATTGAAAATGTGGCAGGAGCAATAGTTGCCACTCAGGCGGGTAATGTTCAGTCAGTTAATATAAAAAAGGCCAGTGAAATTCTTAAGAAAATTCCGGATCAGCTTTTAAGTTATGCGTCAAAAAAAACAGAGGCTACACCCTTACTATATGCTCTAATAATGGCTGGATCAAAACAGACAAAGCTTATCGGATCAATTCAAAAACGAATTATTTCCGAAAAATATGGAAGTGATATATCTTTCAAAGACTTAGAAGACAAAACTGAGTCAATAAAAAGATTAGACTTAGGTTATCGGTTGCCACTCCTAAATTTAATTATTCCAAGCATAAAGCAGTTGACGGAAAAGGAAAAAAGCCTGGTAAAATTTTGTGTTAAAGGTCTGGCTTTGGCAGATGGAAAAATCTCTACTCTTGAAATCGCTGCTATACAGATCTTAAAGTCTGCATTGAATGATAAAGACGATAATTTTGGCTCAAACAACGAGGATGTTGAATGCTTGTCTATAAGTAGAGTTGTTTGTTTTATAGCGAGCAAAGGTAAAATGAGTGAAGTTAATACAAAAAAAGCTATAGAAAAAGGGTTAAATGTATGCAAAAGATCACCTTTTTTTTCAAAACACTCAAGTAAACTTACGCCTTTAAGCGAGGTAACACCAGAAGATGTATTGAAATCATTAGAGACTTTATCAAATTCAATATTTAAGAAAAAAGAGGTATGTCTCAATGCGTTCTCTGAAACTATAAATTTTGATAAAAAGATAACTACTGAAGAAAAAGAATTGCAGTACGCAATTTTTGAGGCATTAGGTTGCCCTCATCCTAAAATATAAATAAAAAATAATTCATAGGATTTTGTAAAATCATTAATTAATAAGAGTTAGGGAAGCTGAGAATGGCAGAAGAGCACGATAAATCAATGATGGAAAACCTCTATTGGTGGGGTATACCAACTTTATTTCGCTGCCCAAACCGAGATCCAGTAGGAAGCGATATATCCCTTGTGGGCGTTCCTCATTCTACAGGTAATGGAACCACAGAGAGAGATCAGCACTTAGGTCCACGAGCACTTCGCAATATTTCAGCAATTGGACGCCGTGTTCATTTAGATTTTGGGATAAATCCGTGGGATATTGCAAAAATTGTTGACGCTGGTGACGTGCCATTTCCTAGAGCAAATAATAATGAGGATTGTATTAACCAGATAACTAGTTTCTTTAAATCTATTGACCAAGCCAAGTCGAAACCTATCTCCATTGGTGGAGATCATTCTATAACTGGTGGCATTCTTCAGGCTCTTGGAAAAGGAAACCTCTCTGATGGAGAGCCTGTAAGCTTACTTCATTTAGATGCCCATACGGATGTATTTACAAAAGTAGATCATTTCTTAGGCGCAAAGAAATCAGCTGCTCATTGGGGCGCTTATCTTGCTGATCAGGATAACATTGATCCAAAAACGTCTATGCAGATTGGTCTTAGAGGACATCCTCGGACTTTAGACTGGTTGGAACCAAGTTATGAATATGGATATAACGTAGTTACTATGAGAGAGTTTAGAAAAAGAGGCATGGAGTCTGTTATTTCTCAAGCTAAGCAAATGCTCAATGATAGGCCGGTCTACATTACATTTGATCTTGATTGTCTTGACCCCACAATTGCACCCGCAGTGGCAAATTTAGAGGCGAACTCAAAAGGTTTCGATATAGATGAAGCTATAAGTTTAATTAGATTAACGCGAGGTATGAATGTTATTGGGGGAGATATTGTTTGTATGATGCCAACAAAAGATAGTCCAAATAACATAACCGCTCATACAGCTATGGCTATTATGTTTGAGATGATATGCGTAATGGCTGAAAACAAAAAAAGTTTCTAAAATTGAGAACATTTTTTGTTTTTCTCAAGATAGCGACTAATTGTTAAGAAGGAGTTCCAAGGAGGTCTTTATGGCATATAGATTTTTTACGTTCGCAGCATTCATTTTTTCATTTCTAGTTCTTGCAGGTGCAGGGGGCTTACCTACTTCAAACTCTAGTGGATCATCTTCTTACAGTAACTCAGGTGGTGGCACTAGCGCCATAGTAAATCCCTTAAATGCGCTAGAACTAAAAAATGGTCTAAACTTGGTGCAGTCACTTGTTTATGGAAAGAAGTACAAAAAGGCTGAAAAGAGATTAATTTCTTTAGAAGTTAAATTTCCACAAAACGCAGATATTCAAAATTATTTAGGCTTTGTTAGTCGTAAAATGGATAAATTAGGAAAAAGTGAGGCTTACTATAAAAAAGCCCTTCAAATTAACCCTATGCATAAAGGAGCCTTGGAGTACCAGGGGGAGTTATTTCTTCAGTACAAAAATGTAGAAAAGGCTAGAGCTAATCTGAAGTTGCTTGAACAGATTTGCGGTGTAAACTGTAAGGAGTATAAGGAATTAAAGAAGGCTATTGAAAGTTTCAAGTAAGATATATTGAAGCTGTTGCTTCGAGACACTCTATTGTTAGAAACTTGAAACTTTCTTATTTGGGGTTGTTATGTGTGGAATAGTTGGTCTCTTTGCTAAGAAAGAATTTATTTCTTCTAATTTAGGTTTGCATCTATCAAAAATGCTAGAAAGTATGAGTGATAGGGGTCCTGATAGCGCCGGGTTGGCTATTTATGGAAAGCCAATCGCAAAGAAAACTAAAATAATGGTTCAGTCTCAATCTCCTGAGACTGATTTTCAAAAGTTAAAAAAGTTTTTATCATCTAAGAAATCATTACCCTTTAATTTAATAATTCATTCTACGCATGCGGTTATAAAACTCCACATAAACAATAAAGATCTGGTTACGGATCTTATTAATAATACTTTTCCGAACTTAAGAATATTAAGTGTCGGCAAAAAAATGGAAATTTATAAAGAGGTAGGCAAACCAGTTGAAGTTGTTAAAAGATTTAGCATTAATAAAATGAAAGGTTCTCATGGTATTGGGCATACACGAATGGCAACTGAGTCTGCAGTGACAACACTTGGTGCGCATCCTTTTTCAACAGGAGAGGATCAATGTTTAGTTCATAATGGGTCGCTCTCAAACCACAATTCTCTTCGTCGGGAACTGATAAGGAAAGATATGACCTTTGAAACAGAAAATGACTCTGAGGTAGCCGCGAGCTTCATTTCTTGCAGAATGAACGACGGACAAACACTCAAAGAAGCTCTGGAAAGTGCTCTTTTAGAGCTCGATGGTTTTTTTACTTTCGTAGTTGGTACAGAAAATGGTTTTGGAGTTCTAAGGGACCCAATTGCTTGTAAACCAGCTGTGCTTGCAGAAACTTCTGACTATGTAGCTTTTGGATCAGAGTATAGAGCGCTTACATCTTTGCCAAATATTGAAAAAGCAAAAGTTTGGGAACCAGAGCCCGCCACTGTTTATTTTTGGGGGCATTAGAGATGCACATCCTAGATTTTGAAAAATTATCACTGAGAGACATCAATAGAACTTTGCAAGATGCCAATAAACATAGTTCATTTTCCATAAAGAATCCTAAAGGGAGTCATGCGTTGGCCGTTGGCATTAATAAAAAAATGGATGTGAATGTTGTCGGTAGTGTAGGTTATTACTGTGCAGGCATGAATAAGTTCTCGAATATCAAAATTGAAGGATCAGCTGGTCCAGGATTAGGCGAAAATATGATGTCAGGAATTGTTCATGTCACTGGCGATGTAAGTCAGTATGCCGGCGCTTCGGGGCATGGTGGAAATATTATTATTGATGGAAATGCTTCTTCAAGATGTGGTATTTCAATGAAGGGCATAGATATAATTGTAAAGGGAAATGTTGGTCATATGTCTGCTTTTATGGCACAGAAGGGAAGTTTGGTTGTTTTTGGTAATGCCGGACACGCCTTGGGCGATAGCATATATGAGGCCAACATATATGTTGCCGGTGAGGTCGCTTCACTAGGAACAGATTGCGTCGAGAAAAAAATGACAAAAAAACACCAAAATGATTTAAGAAAGATTTTAACAAATGCCAATATAGCTATTAATAATTTAGATAGCTTTAAGCGATTTGGGTCTGCTCGATCTCTCTATAACTTTAAGGTAGATAATGCCAAATAAACTTAGGAAAATTAAGTGACAAAAAAGCCAATAACATACCCAAGAGCTTCACACACTTTTGATGCTTATACAAACTCTGAAATCAGAAGAGCGGCAGAGACGGGTATATATGATATAAGAGGAGGGGGATCTAAGAGAAAATTGCCAAATTTTGATGATCTACTGTTCCTCGGCGCATCAATTTCTAGATATCCATTAGAGGGCTATAGAGAGTCCTGTAATACAAAAGTTACTCTGGGTGATAGGTTTAGTTCTAATCCTCTCAATCTTGCTATTCCAATAACTATTGCCGGAATGAGTTTTGGTGCTCTTTCTGCTCAAGCAAAAGAGGCATTAGGACGAGGGGCTAGCTTAGTTGGAACCTCTACAACAACCGGTGACGGAGGAATGACAAAAGAGGAACGAGCGTGTTCAAAGCAATTAGTTTATCAACTTCTTCCATCTAGGTATGGTATGAATCCAGATGACCTTAGAAAGGCAGATGCATTGGAAATCGTTGTAGGTCAAGGCGCAAAGCCAGGTGGTGGTGGAATGCTACTTGGCCAAAAGATAAATGATAGAGTTGCAGAAATGCGGACACTCCCTAAAGGAATTGATCAAAGATCACCATGTAGGCACCCTGACTGGACTGGACCTGACGATATGGAAATAAAGATACTTGAGCTAAGAGAAATTACTGGATGGAAGGTTCCCATATTTGTAAAAGTTGCTGGTTCCAGACCATATTATGATGTGGCCTTAGCCGCTAAGGCAGGAGCTGACGTAGTAGTTGTCGATGGAATGCAAGGGGGCACTGCCGCAACGCAAGAAGTTTTTATCGAAAATGTTGGCATACCGACGCTAGCTTGTGTGAGACCAGCTGTAAAAGCACTCCAAGAATTAGGTTTGCATAGAAAAGTGCAGCTTGTTGTTTCAGGAGGAATAAGAAATGGTGCTGATGTTGCGAAGGCAATGGCTTTGGGAGCAGACGCAGTATCAATTGGATCAGCCGCTTTGATTGCACTTGGTGACAATGATCCTAGGTATCAGAAAGATTATGAAAAATTAGGTTCAACTGCAGGATCATTTGATGATTGGCATGAAGGACTTGATCCTGCTGGAATCACAACTCAAGATAAAAGATTATCAAAACGTTTAGATCCAAAGCTTGGAGGAAGACGATTAGCGAATTACCTCAATGTTATGACTATGGAAGCTCAAACAATTGCTAGGGCTTGTGGCAAAAATGACCTTAGAAACCTAGAACCAGAGGATCTGTGCGCTCTAACGGTGGAGTCAGCCGCAATGGCTGGAGTGCCATTAGCTGGGACCAGTTGGATACCTGGAGCATAGTTATTCTAAAAAGCTTTTTCTAACTTGCTCCAAAGTTTCTACTTCATCGGTAGGTTTATCCCATCTAATTCTTTTAAATCTGGGAAATCTTAAAGCAATCCCAGATTTGTGCCTTTTACTAAAAGACATATCATCAAAAGCAATTTCCACGACCAGTGTTTTCTCGACTTCTCTTACAGGTCCAAATCGGTTTATGGTTTTTGCTCTTACAAATTTATCTAATCTATTTAACTCTTCATCAGTGAATCCTGAGTAAGCCTTGCCAATTGGAACAAGTTCTTTTTTTCTGTTAAATACACCAAAAGTATAGTCTGAGTAAAAAGAACTCCGTTTTCCATGTCCTCTCTGCGCATACATTATTATCGCATCTACACTTTTTGGGTTTCTTTTCCACTTGAACCATTTGCCACGCGGTCTTCCGGCAATATAAAGGCTTAAAATAGATTTGATCATTACACCTTCATGCAATTGGTTATTAGAAATATCTCTCGCTTTATCTAAGAATTCCCAGTCCTTAAACTTAATCGTTTCAGATAAAAATAACGGAGATCTATTCGTGCTAAAATAGGAATTAAGAACTTTTTTTCTTTCAATAAGTGGTTTATCCCTTAAATCGATGCCATTAAAAAACAAAACATCATAAACTTTTATGAAACAGGGATTTGTTTCTATAAACTTTTCTGTGGGAGATTTTTTGTTTAGTCTTTGCTGAAGATCATTGAACGTTCTAGGTTCATTATCAATTCCAGCAAGTAATTCTCCATCTAGTACAAAATCACCATTTATTATCTCAATGATTTCTGGAAAAGATTTGGAGATCTCATCTCCCGTCCTCGAATAAAGGCGACATCCTTTACTATGGCTTACAATTTGAACTCTAATCCCATCCCACTTATATTCGGCAATGAAATCTTTTGGGTTAGCTTTTGTTAAATCTTTTTCTTTAACAAGTGGGTGAGCAAGCATCATTGGATGAAAGATATCATAGATCGAAATCTGCGGTTTGCTACCCTTCTTTTCGAGCCAAGAAAACAAATTAATGTAAGGTAAGTGTAAACCATGCCAAATCTTCTCAATTTCTTCTAGATCTACATTGCCATAATTAGCAAGTGCTTGCTTTACAAGCCTACTTGACACTCCTATGCGCAGGTTGCCCGTAAAAAGCTTTATAAAAGCCCATCTCTGATCAGCAGTGCTGATATCTAGAATGTCAATAACATTTCTCTTAAGCTCTTCTTTTTTGGTCGTTGTTAGGCTTTTAAATAAAGAAGAAATACACGGCATATTGCCATCTTTTTTTTGATCCCATAATAGGGATACTGTTTCAGCTAAATCACCTACATAGTCGTAAGATAGATCAAATAAGTATTTGTCTTTCTTTTCTTTGATTAATTCTTTAAAGAATGAAGCTTTAATGTTTTTAAAGTTTAGTGAGCCGGTAAGTACGGCTAAAGCATAACCTCGGTCAGGGTCAGGTGTTGAGCTAAAATAATGTGCTAATAGTGATATTTTTCTGTTCCTTGAGCTGGTCAAAATCAGATCAGATAGTAAATTAGAAAAAGCTTTCATTATAGTTCGCTTGTTTCATCTCTATGTTGAAGAGAAAGTGGTTCTGCTTGAATTCCATTTTTTTCGCACCAATATTTTAGAGCGTCTTCTCTTCCGTGCGTTATCCAAACTTTTTCTGCACCAGTTTGTTTAATAGTATTAGTAAGATCATTCCAGTCAGAATGATCAGATATAACAAGAGGAATTTCGATTTGGCTTTGCTTGGCTCGCTGTTTCACTTGCATCCAGCCTGAAGCATAACATCTAGTAATGTTTTCAAAACGTCGTGACCATCTATCCTTGAGTGCTGAGGGGGGTGCAACTACAATTTTCCCTTTAAAGTCATTTTTGTTTTCTAATGTTGCCTTTCTTAGAGTGCCTAGTTTAATCCCCTTACTTTGATAAAAATCACACAATTTATCCATTGATCCATGAACAAAAATATCGTCTGAAAAACCTGCCTCTCGAATAAGCCAAATAATTCTTTGTGCCTTTCCAAGTGAATAAGCTCCTATTAAAAATGTATTTTCTCTATTTTTGGAAATATTGTCTAGCAATCGCTCAATTTCGATTTCTGGTTTGTTGAATTTAAATATTGGCAACCCAAAGGTAGCCTCAGTAATAAATAAGTCACAGGGAACGACCTCAAATGGATCTAAATGTCGATCCAGTGTTGTTTTATAGTCCCCAGTGACCACAATTCTATGCTTTGGTGTTTCAAGTAAAACTTGTGCACTGCCCAATATATGTGCTGCAGGGTAAAGCGTTACCTTTATTTTGCCTATTTTCACAGAATGCCCGTATTGGATTGTTTGAAAATTGTTAGCACAGTTCTCCCCATATCTAATTTTCATAATTTCTGAGGTTTCAAGGGTGCAGAGCACATGTTTGTGTCCTGCTCTTGCGTGATCCGCGTGACCATGGGTTATAATCGCCCTTTCTACAGGAAAAAAAGGGTCTATATATGTATCGATGTCTCTAATATAAAGTTTGTTGTCAATAGATATCATATTTAGAAAGATTAGTTATTACTGTGAAATTTAAACATAATCCAATTGGCTTGTGGCTCAAGAAAAAAGGTTGGGTTTTATATGACCACCAAATTGAAACCCTAAACTTTATTAAGCAGGGTTTCGATGTGATCTTACACGCGCCAACGGGTGGCGGTAAAACGATTGGCGGATTTATGCCATCAATTGACGATTTTATAAACAATAACTACAAAAGTCAGCCATTTCATACTTTATACATATCACCTTTAAAAGCTCTAACGGCTGACGTGCAAAGAAATTTACTTGATCCAATCAATAGCTTAAGTCTAAATATTAAAGTGGAAACACGAACAAGTGACACTTCTACATACAATAAAGCAAAGCAAATTAAAAAGCCGCCTAACTTTTTAATGACAACACCAGAGTCATTTGCACTATTAATGGCAAGGACGGACGTCATTGATTTGTTTAAAAATTTAAAATTTGTCATTATCGATGAGCTCCATACATTTTTCGATTCAAAAAGAGGGCACTTATTAAGCTTAAATTTGGCAAGGTTACGATCAATAAAACCGTTTCAAATAATTGGACTCTCAGCTACCCTAAAGGATACTGATCTGGCAAAAAAATATATATCGAATATTAAGGATACAAAGCTTGTAAGTACTCATTCAAAAGTCGTTCCTGAAATAACGATATTAAAGTCAGCTAATAGAATTCCTTGGTCAGGTCATTCCCCTAGGTATGCTATTTCAGAAATATATTCAGAAATACTAAAATTTAAATCATCTATTCTTTTTGTAAACACACGAGCTCAAGCAGAAGTATTATTTGAAAGCCTGTGGGCAATTAACAATAAAAATAAAAAAATAGCTATTCATCATGGAAGCCTAGAAAAAGAGCTAAGGAAAAAAGTAGAAAAGGAAATAATAGAAGGGCATGTTGAGTGTGTAGTTGCGACAAGTTCATTAGATTTGGGTCTTGATTGGGGTAACATTGACTTGGTAATGCAGATAGGAGCTCCTAAAGGAGTAGCAAGATTGGTCCAGAGAATTGGTAGAGCAAATCACACAATCAATACTCCTTCAAGAGCTATTTTAGTTCCAACTAATTGTTTTGAGTTTGTTGAATGTATTGCTGCAAAAAAGTGCGTTGAGTTAAATATTCTAGAAGATGAAAAATACTCTGAAGGCTCGTTAGATGTGCTTGCTCAGCATATTGTCGGTGTTGCAATTTCCCAAAAATTTAAAAAAGAAGATTTATACAAACAAATAAAAGAAGCATGGCCGTACAGAAACCTTAATATAGATGATTTTGAAAAAACGCTGTCATTTGTTGAAAACGGAGGTTATTCCCTTCAAGCCTATGAAGAGTATTCACGATTGAGGAGTGATGGAGATTATTTTCAAATTAGGGATAAATCACTAGTCACAAAATATAAGATGAATGTTGGAACTATTGTTGAAGCTGAAATGTTGCGTCTAAGAGTAGGCAATAGATATTTAGGAAATATTGAGGAGTGGTTCATTAATGGTTTATCAGCAGGGGACACGTTTATATTTGGTGGAAAGAGACTGATGTTTGAAAAGGTTGTCGGTAATATTGCTTATGCTAAAATAACCGCCCTTGAGCATAAAAAAATACCATCTTTTAAAGGAGGAAATTTACCCCTGTCGACGCATCTCTCAAAAACTGTGAGAGAGATTTTTTCCCAGCGACTTGAGGGAGTAGATCTTCCTGATAGCTTAAAAAAATGGTCAGAACTGCAGACAAAGTTTTCTTCCTTCCCAAAAGAGAATGAATTTCTTGTTGAAACATTTAAAAGAAAAAATGGAAAGCATGAAAACTATTACTTGGCAGCTCATCCCTTTGAGGGAAGAAATACGCATCAAACTCTAGGTTTTCTTATTCTAAGACGAATTAAAAAGCTTGGCGTGCAACCATTTGGATTTGTTGCGAATGATTATTCTATTTTATTTTCATTTTCTAAAGAAATTAAAGATATTGACTTCCTTTTTTCTCAAGATATTTTAATCGAAGATTTATACGAATGGTTAGAAGAAACCCCATTAATAAAGAGATTATTTAGAGAAATCGCTATAATCTCAGGGCTAATTTATAAAAACCTTCCGGGCAATCAAAAAACGGGTAAACAAGTGACTTTTAATACTGACTTGATTTTTGAAGTATTAAGAAAGCATGAACCGCACCATATATTATTAAAAATAACAACAGAAAACGCAAAAAAGGACCTCGTTGATCTTGATAGGCTTTCAAGGTTTTTATTAAGAATTAAAAACAAAATAAAGATAAATAAACTCAATAGGGCGTCTGCTTTAGCCTTCTCATTACTCTTTGAATATCATAAAGAGAAACCAGATAAAAATGAACTAGATAATTTTTATTTAGAGAAGCTCGAAAACGAATTGCTAGAAGAAGTCAATGCATTATAAGGATGTGTATTTTGCTGGTAAGAAATTCTCCATTTTCTCAAATGGCGAACTATATTGGCAAAACAAAAAGACTTTGATTATTTCTGATCTTCATTTTGAAAAAGGTTCATTTTTCTCTGAATCAAATCAGTTTATTCCACCCTTTGATACTTTTGAGACGCTTATACAGCTCACAAATTTTATAAACGATAATCCTGTCGAAAAAATAATTTTTCTTGGCGATTTAATCCACGATAAATTAGCCTTTCAAAGGATGTCTGAAAATTCAAAGAAAATTTTTTTTAGAATCCTTGAAAATATTAATTGCACCTTAACTGTTGGGAACCATGATAATATGAGTTTTCTCAAAGATATTGGATTAAACTTAACTGATAATATTATTATTGATGGTATTTGTTTCAGTCATTTCCCATCAATTGATCAGAGGTTTTCTGTTTTTGGTCATTATCATCCAAAAGTTAAGCTTACAGTAAATTCTAGAGGAATTTGGACCCCATGCTTTATTTTAAATAAAGAAAGATTACTGATGCCTTCATATGGTTATTATACGGGAGGGCTCTCTATAAAGAGTTCCGAAATACAAAAGTTATTCGATAAACAGTACGAAATTTTTCCTTTAACAAAAGAAAAAGTCTATAAGCTTGAGTTTAAGAAGTAATATCTCTTTCTCAAAAACGTTAATTGCCAACAGAAGTACAACACGGGCATAATGATGTATTTATTATTTTAAGAGACTGGGGTCTTTGTATTATTCCCGGACTCATGCTCGCTAAATTATCTTTTTTAATCACCTTGTTAAATTCATTTCTTTTTTTCTCACCGGACCATCCAGTATAGATTTCGAGCTCAATATCGGAATAAGAAATATCGATTTCAATTGAACTTTTTCCTTTTGCTCTCCACATATCATAGAGGTAGCCATCCCTTTTGACCTTAACAGTAGATAAGTCTGGTAACTTTTTTATAAATATATTGGAGGTTCTTCTTTCCTTAAATTTATTTGTTGTTTTTAGTTTAATATTTAATGTTTGATTTTTTGAATCATTAAATGCCTGCTTTACTAAAATATTTGGAAAGTCAACTCCTTCAAGGGTTGGAGCATCAAATTTTTCTAAGTTAGGGCTTCTAAATAAGTTTGTCCATGCTCTTGATTTTCCAACTTCAGCCATCATTGCTAGTGCTGCCCACTGTCCTCTTGGCCATTTCTCATCTAAATTGAACCAATAGCCAAAGTTTGTGTTATTCTCTCCAAACCATCTTGGCTCAAAGTTTGCTTCGGCAAATGTTCTTAAACGCATTTCCACAGTTGTGTCTCCAAATTCCTTTGCGCAGGCTAATCCAAGCGCCATAAAACGCGGTTCAGGCTTCATTTTTATTTCTTTGTTGATATTGTCCCAACCAAGTTTTTTAACAGCCGTTCTATATAAAAACTCTGCAAAAACTGGATCTTGGGGCATCATGTAAAATGCAATTGTCAATCCATTGGATGGTCCAGCTGCGTGAATATGATCGATTAATGGGTCATAGTAAATTGGAGTCCATTCTAGTGCTCCTGACTTATCAAAGCCATAATACTTATCTTTAGTATTTTCTACCCATTCTGGGTAAACGGAATGGGTATTTTTTTGAAAAATTGCATCGTAAAGCTGAAGTCCTAAACCTGCTGCAGATAAGCAATAGGGCCAAATTTTTGTGTTTTCACAATGGGGTCCCATTCTGTTTTTCATCCATTGCGAAGATAAATGTTCAACTAATTTATGTTGTGTCCAATCAAACCTTGTCCTATCCACGCCAGCAACTTGAAAGGTTGTACCCCATGTATCTTCACCAGTCATATAAATATGTAGGCTTTGAATTAAATTTAACCAACCTTTAAAAAATAAATTTCCGTCTGCTCCTATAGGATCCCTTTGTAGCCCCCAGGGCTCAACACCATTTGCAACCCAACCTGGAGTGTCGTATTCTCCGACCAAGTGATCAGGTATCCAAAGATCTATCCATTCTTTTGGATATTTATTTCGATTAGGATCAGGTCCAATCTGTGTTAGCCAATCATATGCGGCCCAAAAGGTGAGATGCCGTTCACTCAATCCTTTCAGAATAAAAGCATACACCTCTCGCCATGCAGGTGTAACATCAGCCATTAGTCCTATTGCATAACTTGACTCTGAAAGATCAAATCTTGCAAAATTTAATACAGGAGGGTTTGATGTTTTATCCCACCAATCAAGTGGCTCACCATCTTCGGACCAATCATCATTAATTAAAACTTTTCGGTATAAAAAACTTAACCATCCAAGCGTTTTATCATTTAATGATGGAAGTGTTTCGTTACTCATATTTAATCATACCATAAATGAAAGAAATTAATAAGTTTCTAATTGAAACTTATTAATTAATAATAGAAAATTAATTTGCTTACATATTTTACTAAATAGAGTGTTTAATGCCTGAGAAGGAAATTGAACCTTAAAAAGTCTCAGGTTTTTTGGAAAGACAGGCATTTCTTTCTAAAAAAATTTAGGTCTTTTATCGGTATATCAGCAAGTACTCAATGCTTGCCTATTTATTAAATTTGTAAGAAAATAGTTCAGATAGAATACTTAAGAAGTAAGAGATGGAAAACGAGCTTTTTATTAATAAAAGATATGTGAAAGGTCTTAGATTGGCATCCATAACTTTATTCGGTTTGTACTTAATTGGTTTTTTAAATATAACTTTCGTTCCTGGAATTCAAACATTATTTGTGAAACAGATGGCTACCATGCTAATGGTAACAGGGTTTATTGTTTTTGGAGCTATTGCTACTTTGATAGGAGATCGAAATTACAAACTGTGTTTGTTTTTCGCAGTGGCTATGCAGGTTGCATTTCCCTTAGTCTTTGGTGCACTGATAAATTATGAATTCTCAATGATTAATGGCAATGAGCTCTTCGGGGGTAGGTTGATGGATTACGCATTCATTGGAGCTGCAGGGCCTATGGTTGTATCGGTTTTGTTTGCAAGATTCTATCTTTCAATATTTTTTGTGATATACAACGTTCTTCTCGCGCTTTTACAAGTTTATAATAATGTGAGGCTAGAAAAAACTTTTTTTTCATTTAATTATAACGAGATAGCATCAAACATTAATGCAATAAATGGGGGTGCTTTTTCCCAAAATTTAACATATTTATTTGTTGTAGCAGTTGGTTTAATTACCCTCGCTTGGGTAATAGAGAGCAACTTAAGAGAAGCCACTCTTCAAGAGCGCTCTAACAGTATATTGGGAAGGTATTTTTCTCCAGAAGTAAGGGATGAAATAGAGAAAAACAAATTTGACTTGAATGAAAGCGCAGAAAAAGAACAAAATATAGCGGTTATGTTTACAGATATTTCTGATTTCACAACGCTATCTGAGGGTTTAGAGCCCAAGAAAGTGCTTGAACTTCTGTCAGAGTATCAAACAAAAATGGTTGCCGCAGTTTTTCAAAATGGGGGATCGGTAGATAAGTTTATTGGTGATAGTGTGATGGCTACCTTTGGGACACCGGTGTCAAGGGGCAACGATGCACAAAATGCACTGAATTGTATAAGACAAATGCAGATTTCTATGCGCGAATGGGAAAAAGAGAGAACTGATAATGGTTTGCCGATTATCAAACACAGGGTAGGGGTTCATTATGGATCATGCTTTGTTGGAAATGTTGGTAGTAAAGACAGAGTTGAATTTACTGTTATCGGAGATACTGTGAACGTAGCCAGTAGAATTTGTGAAGCATGTAAAGAGGTGAAATCTGATGTATTAATTTCGGATGAAGTTAAATTGCGACTTAGCGAAAACTTACCCACCGAAGAGGTGAAGAATTTTGGGGTCAGGGGAAGGGATAATAAAATTACGCTTCATAAATTAATGGTTTGAATTTACAAAAAACTATTGTGTGTCTGATTTTAAAGATTACATCTATTTTAAAATGCGCTTAAGTAGCTTAATAGGAATTAGATTATGCCAATCAATTTGGTTAAATTATGAGTAAACCAAAAACGCTTTTTTATTTTGGGTATGGGTCAAATATGTCAACTCAGTATCTAATTAAAAGAAGAAAAATTATCCCTATCTCTAGTAAAGTTGGAGTTCTAAAAGGTTACCAATTAATTATGAATATGGGTGGACCTAATTTTCTCGAGCCTTCATTTGCAAATATTAGGAAATATGAGTGTTTTAGTGTAGAGGGGGTAATCCATGAAATTGATAAAAAGGATTTGCAAAAGATTGTGAATACAGAGGGAGAAGATTATCAGTTAGAAAAATTATCGGTTTATACAGAGGGTAAAACAAAAACTGCATATACATTGATATATATAACCAACGAAACAAAAGATATTCCTCCATCTAAGAGATATTTAAAAATTCTAATTAGTGCTGCAAAAGAAAATAATTTATCAACAAGTTATATCGAGAGTCTAGAGAGAAGACCTAGTGTTTATTACCCTTTGTTATCAGAAATTTTTTCAATAAGAGTATATTTATGGGTTTGGTTGAGGACTTAAATTAGGCGCATTAGATATTAGTTGTTAAAAACCAATGCTAGCCAAATAAGACAAACTTGGCTAATAAAAATCTTTTTAATTAATTTAAGTCAATTCACAAAATGAACCCATTAATTAATAAAAATTAAAAATGACATCAGAAATATACAAAGCAGATGATATTTGGACAATTATATAAAATCGTACTGAAGTAAGGAATGCGATAGACCCAGAGTCAGCAGATGATATAGTAGAGGCAATTAACAAACTCAATTATAGTGACACGAAAGTTGGAGTTTTTTTATGGTAAGTGAGTAGCATTTTTTGCTGGGTGGGATCTCAAATATGCGCATACTTTGGGTAAAAGCAAGGAATAGCTTTACAAACTTGATTTTCCGATAGGTTCTTCTGAGCCTCCAAGAAGTTCTTTAGGGTCATCTAGAGTGGAGTTTAATAAACCTTTAATAGGAGCAATAGTAGGCCCTACAGTAGCTGGGGGAATGGAACTTGTACTTTGGTACGATATAAGAATTATGGCTGAAGATGCTTATTTTGGTATTTACTATCGCCGTTTGGGAATACCTTTGCTTGATCGAGTCACAGTTCGTCTTTCTAGACTTATTGGTCAGCGAAAAGCACTAGAGATTGTTATGACTGGCCGTAAAGTGACAGTTCAAGATGCACATAATATAAAAAGTTGAAAGAAAATTGTGAGCACTGGAAGCACTCGTAAAGAGGCAGAGTCCATGGCACGTGAAATTTCTCTATTTCCTCAGGCAACAGTATTAGCTGATCGCAGATCTATTATCGAGACTAGGGGGTTGACTGTCCAAGAAGGTTTGAGATTGGATTTGATGAATGGAGTAGACGCTAATTCCTAGGAAGGGGCAGCGGGGTTAGAGCGGTTTTCAACTGGCGCAGGTCGACAATCATCTCTTGCAAATTTTGAAAATATGTATCAACATTGTCTCGTAGTATATTTTAGTACTTATCTTTATAGTAGTTTTTTTGCTTTTATTATACACGTTTCTTCTTCGAATATGGTGAGTATTGATGGCGGAAAGAGAATATTACGACAGCAAAAAATTTGCAAAATATGGATTTCAATTTAAGTATTGGACTTTTAAGGATAAGTCATTACTTGAGCAACTACTTCTAAGGAATAAAAATAAAAAACACAAAATTAAGAGAATATTTTGGACCCTATTTGAAAATCCCATGGGTGAAGGTTTTTTTATTACGATTCAACTTAACGATACTATAGTAGGGCATAATTACGGATATCCTCGGATAATCTGTTACAAGGGAAAGAACATAAAAGTACTTGAGACAGGAGAATCTTTTGTTGACCCAAACCACAGAAAAAAAGGATTTTTTTCAAAAATGGTTAATTATACATTCAATAAAAATAAAAATATTCCGTTGATCATTGGGACACCAAATAGAGGAACGGTAAATGCTAATAAGAGAATGAATTATGTGGTTTCTGAAAATAAAACAATAAGATTTTTGAGTTATTTTCCAAAAGATATCGAAGTATATTTAAAGAAAGATAAAATATTAAAAATAACAAGAAAAAAGTATATTGAAAAAACGGTTGATTTTCCAAGATTGTGCGTTGCAAATCAAGATTATCTAAACTGGGTATTTTCACGCCCCAATGTAACGTTTGAATTTTATGAGGTAAATATTAAAAAAAAACAACTGATATTTGCGCTAAGAAGTGGTCTTCCGGGCTTAAGAAAAATTAATATTTTGTCAGAATCTTTTTCAAATGGTCAAAAGGCAGGTTTAGTTGACTGCTGCGACATGATTGATTTTAGAAATTTTTTTAAAGAACAAAATTCAGAGGTTATTTTTAACGCCAATATTAATGGGTACACACAAAAATACTTAAAAAGTAAAAATTTATATTTAAGAGATACTTGGTTCAATTATGTATGTTTAGATAACAAATTTTCAGAACTATACACTTTAGATTATCAATTAACTGACACTGATTATGGATAAGCGCATTGTTTTTAGCCACAACCGCGAATGAAGATCTTTGGGATTCTAGTCAAAAGGATATAATCTTGGCAGGGGAATGGTGCCTAAGTTATAAAAAGAAATACAAAGCAAATTTACACTGTCTGTCATATCAATGGAAATATGCTGAAGATGTTTACAAAGCCCAAGTATATTGTAACAAAGTTTATGAAAAATCTCTTTCAATATTAGCAAATGATCTAAACAAATACTTGGGTATAGAAAAAGAGAAGCAATACTATAGAATTCTACTTGGGAATTGGCTTATACATTTTATCCATCAAGCATATGATAAGTTTAAGATATTCGAATTAGCAAAAAAAAATGGGGCTTCCTATACATGGGTTCTAGATGAAACTCATTATTATTATCCATATGACTTTAATGATTTCATAACGAAATCAACAGATGACTTCTTTCAGTTGCAGCTTTTCTCCCAAGTAGCTAAATATTCTGAAATTAAAACTGTCACGAAGACTCTCAATAACCCTTTTAAATTTGGTCATATTGAAAAAACAGAAAAACCTCTTCGTATTATCTTAAAATCAGTCAAGCGACTTATCAAAAATATTATTTTGAAGATGTCTTCAGCTCTAAATTATAGAAAAAAAATAATAATTGTTAACCCTTACTTTAAAAGAAATAAAATAAAGTTTTATCTTCTTTTAACTTTAAAATCTTATGGGAAAATTATTTTTGATGAATTCGTTTATTCTTTTGATCTTGAGAGAAAAAATCCTGATTTTGCTTTGAGACGAAGTAAACAAAAAAAAAATAAAGATTTTTCAACCTGGATTTCACAACTCGCTTTATCAAATATCCCTCGATGTTACCTTGAGGATCATATGCGATACAAAAAGATAGTATCATATCTTTATCCCGAAAAAGGTCATGTTTTTCTTACATATAATGGTCTGTATGGAAACGTACCTTTCCAATACTTTATAGCAAACTGGTATAAAGATCATACGGTTTGTTCTGCTCAACATGGTTCAGCATTTGGAATGGATAAATGGCATGAAGGGGAGAAATTAGAAAGGTCAATATCTGATATCTTTTATACATATGGCTGGATAGAAGATAATAAAACCAAGCCTCTTCCAATGCCTAAGTTATTAGAAAATATAAAAAGAAATAAATCTAATAATGATATCTTATTTTTGACAACAGTAAGAGATAGATATGTGGTTCGCTTTATACACGCTCCAGCTTCAACAAAAAATTTGACTGATCATGTAGATTTCCCAATTGAATTCTTGAAAAATTTAGATTACTTAAGTTTGGTAAATATTAGGCACCATCCAGCGCATAATCTACGAAAGTGGCAAAATAGAGAAAGAATAAAAGAGCGCTTTCCTAATATTAGGGAAGATAGAAATAAATCTTTTTATGTTTCTCTAGAGAAATGCAAAATTCTTGTAACAGATCATTTGGGAACGGGTTTTTTAGAGTCGATGCAGGCCAATATTCCAACAGTTTGTTTCCTTAATAAAACTAGTTACTTGTTCCGAGATGCATTTAAACCATACCTAAAAGATCTAGAAACAATGAAAATTGTATTTTTCAAGGGTAAATCCGCCGCTATTCATGTAAACGAAGTTTATAATAAATTAAATGACTGGTGGTTCAGCGATTCGGTGCAAGAAGCTCGAAAAAAATTTGTTGATAAGTATGCTTCTACCTCAGGGAATTGGATCAATATTTGGATCAAAGAGCTTAGAGAGGCTGATCCTAAAAATATATAAAAGGAGAGAGTAGGACTTTTGGATGTTTTATCTTAAGAAGAGGGTGTTGTTTTTTAAGGTCCAACTTTTTGGTTTTCTATTGGAAACAGGGATTTAATATATGTTTTCTAAATCAATGATTGTAGCAGCGCAGCCAGAGGCAGTAGAGGCAGGTGCAAAAGTATTGTTAGATGGAGGTAATGCAGTAGATGCTGCTATTTGCGCCGCCTTAGTTCAAGGAACCGTTGATCCACAAATGTGTGGCATAGCTGGATTTGGTAATTGTCAAATCATTATGCCTTCAAGAGGGATACATACTTGCATTGATTTTCATGGAAAAACGCCTTCATCTGCTAGAGAAAACATGTGGGAAGATTTAATTATCTCAGAAACGCGTGACGGTTTCGGTTTTGTGCTTAAAGATAATGTTAACGACCTTGGTTATCAATCCGTTGCAACTCCAGGCAGTTTGAAGGCTTTTCATGAGGCAGTTTCAGATTTTGGTACATGGGATTGGTGTGATATAATCAAACCAGCAATAAAACACGCTGAAGACGGGTTTATTGTTAGACCTCATGTTGATTTTTTTTGGAATTATGGTGCTAACTATGGTCGAGTAGGGTTAGAGGAGAGGTTGAAATTTTCTAAAACAGGTAGAGAAGCATATTTTAATAAAAATGGAAATCTCAAGAGAGTAGGGGATCACGTAAAAATTCCTGGAATGGCTGAGACTCTCAAAAAAATAGCAAAATTTGGTCCAGATATTTTTTATAAGGGAGAAATTGCTGAAAAAATCTCTGAAGATATGCTTGCAAATGGTGGCTTGCTGTCATACTCAGACTTATCTTCTTACGCAACCACTAGGACTTCCCCACTTTCCAGCAACTATCGAGATTTCGAGATATACACAAACCAGCCTCCAGGTGGAGGTGTAATGCTTTTAGAAATGCTCAACGTACTCGAGAACTTTGATTTAAGAAATATGGCACACAATTCATCTGAATATATTAGAATTGTTTCTGAGGCAATGAAGAGAGCAACTCTGGATAAAGAAATGTATGTTGGAGATCCATTATTTGTGGATGTTCCTCTAGAGAAACTTTTGTCCAAAGAGTACGCTTTAAATGCTTCCAATAGAATAAAGCAAAATGAAAGAACATTTATTAATCGCGTTGGACAAAAAGAGTCAAAGGACACAACACATGTTTCGGTTATTGATAGGGAAGGGAGTTGTGTAACAATGACCCATTCCCTAGGGATGCCTTCGGGTGTTATAACTGACGGTTTAGGGTTCATGTTCAATGGGTGTATGGCTGTCTTTGATCCTCGGCCTGGTCGTGCAGGATCTATTGTTCCAGGCAAAAGTAGGTTTAGCTCCCTCGCTCCAACTATAGTAACTAAAGATGGCAACCCTCACATCGTATTAGGCGCCCCCGGTGGTACTCAGATAGCTATGGGACTTCTTCAAGCAATAATCAACGTAATTGACTTTGATATGACTATGCTTGAAGCGGTTTCAGCACCTAGGTTTTCTTCCACTAGTAATATTATCGACGTTACTAATAGAATTCCTAAATATATAACCCTTATGCTCGAAAAGCAGGGCTATCAAGTTGTTAGAAGTCCTTTAACCTTTGGAATAGCAGCTGTTCATGGCATCAGAATTGTTAATGGTGAGATGGATGGGGGAGCGGATCCTGGGCATGATGGAGTTGCACTTGCTGTATAGCCCTACAAATTAATTCTTTAACTTTCGGCATATAATAATATAGGTGTTCAGATCTGCAGTGGGTTAGCTAGAGAGGTTAAGTTGTATTGACTAAAAATATTTGGAAAAAAGCCTAATAATTAATGCTTAAAAAGCACTTAATTTAAATATAATCTAAAGTTTAGCAAAATAATTCTATGAACCAAAGCCTATCTCAGTCTGAACAACTAATGAGGCAATGGAAAAAACGTATATAGAAGGAACTAATATTTTAAAATATTTATCAAAACTTGTAGCAGCGTCGTTACCCTTTTTTTCAAAAACATTTCGACTTAAGACAGTTTGAATTGTTGGAAGTCCTGCAAAAAGATATGAAATTAGAATAAACTGGTCTAAAAATGTTAAATAGGAAAGTTTAGGAATATCTGTATCTATTACAAAGTTATAAGCAATCAGGGAAAGTAGACAAACAATGCTTATAGTTACACGACTTTCCAATTCATTAGGTGAGATCCAGAAAGTAGACCAGCAGACTAGCAATAAGCATATTATCGGAAAGATTATTTTAAATATAAAATAGGAATATGCTCTTTCGATTTCGAAACCTAAAGTAAGCGTTGGAACCCTTACATTAGTTGACGGCAAATAGTCACTTCCGTATATCTGGTAATGGTCATTAAAACTCCATTCAGCGCTTACTAAATTTGAAAAATTTGAACTTAGAGTTTTTTCTTGCAGATCTGAAAAGTATGGTTCGTCGTAAAAGTAATCATATTTAAACACGATGTTTATGTCCAAATCATGCTTATCAAAAGGAAATTTATGTAAATTAAGAGGATTAGTTATTGTACCTTGATATTTTTCTGTAAAATGTAGTTGAACAATTCCAAATTCTTTCTCTTCATCTAAGCAGTCATCATCACAACTTTCAGGATCATAATAATCAAAAACTACATTTTCTAATTCCTTATAATCAATTGATGTTTTGAAATTACTGATGGACATTTGTGGCAACAGGTATCCGATAGAGAGCATAAAGTCGATTGGTAAAACACAAAGATAATTAGTATTTTCTATCGAGCCCTCAACTGCCTTTTCAGCTTCCTTTGCTACATTAAACGCAATTTCCGATAAATTATAGTCATTCCAAGTTACATTTACATCGAATACTGCATCAAAAGTAGAATTTTTGGTATCGATATTATTGATAGTTTTAATATCGCTTGTGACAAATAATTCTCTTGAGGAATAATCTTTTTTTGTAAACTTATATGTTTTTTTTACGTTCTTAAACGATAACTCTATTTCGTCTTTATCAAACTCTGCTTCAAATTCTTCCTCAGAAATATTTAGTGTGTCAATTCCATTAATAGTGAGTATATCTTCGTTCCAAATCTCATAGTTTTTTTCATAACCCTCCATTTCATTATCATCTTCTAAAGTATCAGGATGAATTCTTTTGATATATGGTCGTATTCCATTTTTAAAATCTTTTTGAATCTCTATTCCGTGGTAAAAATAAGAAGTATGAGTTGGGGTATCAAAGTCCATCATCTCTTTTTTCTCTATCATTTTTGACATAAGGAGTGAACATTCATCAAAATTTGTAAAACTCATGACCTGAAAAGGAAATAAAAATAAAATAAACAGCAAAAACTTAAACATATTTCTCTTCCTGCTCATCTAATTTTAGCTTTTGTTCATTTCTAAATTGTTTGTGAAGGAAGAACGCATAAGCCAACAAAGCCCCGAGATATAAAACTACAATAATTTGCGTAGTTGAAAGAAGGTAATTATAAAATCCGTGAAAAAAAATTGGTAACGCCAAACACTTCACTAGAGAAATTTTTGATTGCCTAAAAATATATAACCCAAAAAAATAACCCATTATAACTCCGCAGAGAGCATGAAGAGGTATTGCAGTCAGAGACCTTACTAATGCAATTTCAAAAGATGGCACATTTTCATTATAAATATAAACGTATTCAAAATTTTCATAGGTTGCAAATCCTAAAGAAATTAATGTTCCATAAATAATTGCATCCATTGGCTCATTAAATTCTACCCTATCTTTAATAAAGAAATAAAGGCAAAGAAATTTTAGTGTCTCTTCGCTCAGCCCAGCTAAATAGGCGAAGTTGTCTGGGTTATCTCTGTCCCAAATCATCCAGCCATTCAAGATGCCTGCTGGAAAACAAATTAAAAACCCAAGAATAAAGGTAGAAAAGATCATTCCCTTAGGTTCTTTAAACTTATCTGAAAAGACTAAAATACTAACAATAAGTAAGCTAGGCAAGAATGTGAGAAGAATTGTTATCATAGGTAAATTAAACAATAAGCATTATCTTTTCTCAACTAAATTTCTATTCAATTTGGCATTATCAAAAATTAATTTATTTTTTAAATTGCATCAAATTATTTCTGCTTATCTAGATTATTTCATTATTCTAAACAGCTCTCAAATATTGTAATTGATTTTTTAAAGATTAACTGTAACCTTTTCTGACTGTAAATTTTTTAAAAGGTAGACGTGATCCACTTCTAGCACCATGGCTCGTTGGAAGGTAATCTGGGAAATGTAATGGCTGAAGAAAAAAATATTATTGATACTAGTGCTTTCGAGTCTTTTTTTGGAGATGACTTTACCAAAGATAAGTTTGCTAAAGAACAGCAGTTCGGGAGAAGAATATATATAACAGCCTGGGCTGTTGAGATTTTGGCAGCATCTCTTGGTCTTTGCATAGCCTTTTTTATGGCTTACGACGCCTACACGTCAAGTTCTGATTCTAAACTTATAGGCGCTATATTGGGTGCACTCCCTTTTGTTCTAATAGCAGTAATAGAGCCCACAAAAATACCCTTGGCACTCGGTCTGTATAAAGTAAAGCATTTGGGTTGGAAACTTCTGATCCTTATTGCACTGATAGGTCTAACTGTTGTTACTTTTGAAACCATTTTTACAGGGCTAGAAAGGCAAGTAACAAACACCACTGCAATAGTCACAGAAGGGAAAGACGAAATTCGTGCTTATGAAGATGAAATAGTCGACTTAAATAAAGAAAAACAAAGAATAAAACAACTATCAATACCTGACGCAACTAAAGATCTTGATGAACAAATAAAAACCCTTAAAAACAGCAGAAAAGGCGAAACAGAAAATGCCAGAGACAGCTTAAATGAGGCGACAAAAAAAATTCAAGAAGAAATAAAGGGTTTCAATGCCAGAAAGGATGAAATCCTCAAGGCTTCAATAAAAAGAATATCCTTTTTAGAACAACAAGAGCAAAAAAGTGCAACAAGAATTTCTGAATTACGAGAAGAACTTAATGCTATTGAGTCAGGCGAAGTCGACGGAATAGATCAAAAACTAAAAAATATTGATGATATTAAGACCCTCATGGATAAAGTTAAAAATTATGTGACTAGTGGTGAGACAGGACAGATAAAGTTGGCTCAAAATATGATTGGGGTGACAGAAGATGGAAAGAGGGGTCCTAACACAAATAGAAATGTAGACAATTTCCTATCGCAGCAACAAGACAAAATTGACGATATTCGTGAGGAAATCGACACTATTAGAAAGGACTATAAAAAGTCGAGGGATCTTAATAGGGAAAATAAAGAAAGAGAGATTAATGAAGAAGAAAACAAAATAAATAAATACACCGAAGAGAGGGATGAATTACTCAAGCAACAGACAAAAGTCCCAGAAGTAAAAGAGTTAGATAAAAAAATTGAAAAAAAGAGAGACTTAATTGCGGAATTAAATAGAAACTCTAAGGAGGAACAAGATACCGATAAGCAGCAATTTAATATAAAGATAAACAGTTTAGAAGAGCAAAAAAGTAATCTGACTTCAACAATAAGTGCAGAGAAAGATAGAGAAAAAGATCTCGATAAAGAGATAACAAATCTTAATAAGAAGATCACATCAAAGAAAAATAGCTTAAGGAGAGAAGCAGAAAAAAATCAGATCTATAGGTTTGCAAAAAAATATCGAAGCTTTATGGACAGAGATAAGAACTTAGCTGAGGGTAAGAAAATCGATATCTTGGAAGTTTCAGAAGGAGATTTGTCCTTCGTTGGATTTCTCTGGTTCGGTTCTATTGCACTAATTTGTGCTACAGTAGGTACAATCCTGGCTTTAATTTCTAGTATAATGCAAGATCCTGAAGCATTTAGAGAAAAACAGAAAATGATAAAAAGTACGCCTGTAAGGAGAGCTATCCGATTATTGGCGGTAGCCCTAAGGAGACGGATAAATAAGCCGAGAAAGGTAGAAGTTCCTGTAGAAGTAGAGAAGATTGTAGAGATCGAAAAAGAGGTCGAAAAAGAAGTAGAAATAATTAAAGAGGTTATAAAAGAGGTTCCGGTTGATAGAATTGTAGAGGTAGAAAAGGAAATTCCAGTTGAAAAGATAGCCCTTAAAGAGGTACCAGTTGAAATAGTCCGAAAAGAGTTAGTTCACGTTCCCTTTTATGCTACCGAAGCCGGTGTAGTTGATGCTACTAACGTTTTGAAGAATTCAAAGATACCTGTTCAAACAATTGAAGGAAATAATTCTATCGAAACAGAATCTCAAATTATTGATGTAGAAATTAAAGATGAGGTAAAACCTAATAAAAAGGGCTCAAATGAAAAAGGTCGAGAGGCAGAATCGACAAATTCAAAACCTAAAGCAAAAGCTACAAAGCCAAAGACTACAGCAAATAAAACGGCAAGAGCAAAAAGAACTGCCTCGCGGAAACCAACTCCTGCAAATAAATGAGACAAATTACAATACATATCTAAATAAACCTATAGAAACACTTCATGGAAAAAGATAATGCAGAGTATGTTACAAGAGATTTTTCGGCTGTTGACCGGCATGTAGACGAGTTAGCAAAAAGAGAAAGAATTCTAACTTGGAGGCTCTTTATAGACAATCTAAAAAGATTGGGGTTGCCTTTAATACTTATTGCATGTGCATTAGCCATATTATTAATCGCTCTTGGTATCTTTATTTGGATTATAAAACAGGAAAAAATAAAAGAAATTGATAAAATAGTTCGAGTACCCAAAGTAGAAATCGAACGAGTAATAGAACAGGTAAAAGTGGATAAAGTCATCGAAGTTATAAAATATTTTCCTTTGTACATAAATAATACTGACCCAGTTATATATGAAAAAATTAAAAGTATTTTGTCTCAGGGCGATGGCGAGATAACCGAAAAAAAACTGAGAGAAATTCAGCAATTATTGGAAAACCAACCTTCACAGAACGTAAATAGACAACCCAATGTTACAACTGGAGAAAATATTTTAAAACCTGATCAGAACGAGATTAAGAATACAAATAGAATTGCGAAAGAGCGACTAAGAAAAAATAATGTTAACATTCAAGGAAAAGCATTGAGCTTTTTGCTGAAGTGGGAGAATACTAACGACCTAGATATACATGTCAAGAGACCAGATAGGAAAATTATTAGTTATACTAGTCCCTATCTTCCAGGTAAGTTTGGTGGAAGACTAGACTTAGACAAAAATGTGTCAAATTATACTAATCAACCAATAGAGAATATAAATTTCCAAGAAGCCATGGAAGGTGAATATGAAGTTTGGGTTAGTTTACACAACGATAGAACAGCTAACAGAAATGGACATACAAATTTTGAGATTTTAGTATATGAAGGCGGAATTCTAAAAGAGTTTCATGTTAATAAAATAAGTCACAGAACTACTAAGCTAAAAAACTCTCTCACAAAAATTCTAACCTATACGCATAATACTGGTACTTAGGCAGGGATATTCAAAATTAATCTTGAAAAGCTTTACTTGGAAGCATAGCGAAGTTTTAGTGACTTATAAACTGCAAGAGCTGTATTTTTTTTTATACCCCAATTAACTTGGAGAAAATCTAGTAAGTCATTCTCTGGAGGAACAAACTTAAAGTTTGAAGCACAGATTTCAGCAGCAAGTGCAAATGCTGTTTCTTTTTCAGACTTCGACATTTTTTCTCCAATATCTTCAATTATATGTCTATCTTTTACTTTTAGAGCCTTTTTTTTTGCAATATTAATCATCTCCTCGTCCAGTTCTTCTTTTGGGATGTCTTGAAGGGGAGGGTATAATAACTGATAGGTTCTAATCAAATTTTTTTCCTCTGGATCAAGCTTTCCATCGGCAAATGCAGCTAAAACCATGGTCTGAAGTATAGCTATTGACATAAAAATCTCATTATTTTTGTTTTTCGATTCAAACAAAAAAAATAGTAAAAGTCGAGTCTGTTTTTCTTAATTATTATTATTTCCATATTTTAACAAAAAAATTGTTCCTTTAATTAAGAGTGCAATAGAAACCTAAAGATTAATTAAACAATTAGCTTTGTTAAAAAAATTGAATAGTTTACAAGCAATTTGTTTAATCATTTTGTAAATGCAAATAGTTGATTTGATTGGATAATAATATTGAGCAGTAGAACGAGTTTTGAGATTAGGAGTTGAGATAGTTGATATAAACGATTGATTATCTTGGTTAATGTTAATTACGTCTGTGTATTTGGGTAAAGTCTATTTGGCGTATAATATATAAGATGTTTACAATGAACATAGCCTTCTATTACTCAGCCAAATTAGAGATTCAAGGCTTGTCAGGTCAGTCTGTCTAGTCAGTCTCGACGCACTGGCTTTGCTGATGATATTAGTTAGTCTTTATTGCTTACTTGTTGGCTCCCGCTTATAAGATTACGCTTAGTATGCCATGCATTATGGAGTTTTACTTGCTGTTTAGCCTTTGCCAGCAAACTAACTGGCGTATAATATATATTAGGGCAGGATTCCCTTTTGGAAAACCTAAGCTACCTGAGCATTCTGTTTATTGAGCTAATACTTTTAAGAAATTTACAAAATATAGTTAATAATGCAATATTGAGATATAAACTTCTGTTTAGTGAGATGGAGGAAAAAAGATGCGCACATTTTTGGCAACGATAACAATAACTATTTTGCTTTCGGCTCCAGGGTGGTCCGAGTGTTTAAAACTTTGTTCACTTGAATTTCTTAGCACTGCATCGACAGATGATGTGAAAGCTGAAATTGAAGCGGGGGCAGATGTCAATGCGACAAAGAATGATTCAGAATGGACACCATTGCACTGGGCAGCTTTAAAGGGCACACCAGGAATCGTTCAGGTTTTATTAGATTCTGGCGCAAATGTTAACGCTTCCGACTCTAAAAAATTCACACCATTGCATAATGCTGCTTTTAACGGCACACCCTCTGTTGTTAATTTATTGCTCAAAGCAGGCGCAAACCCCAATGTAACAGATTTGTTTGGTTTAACCCCGCTTCATTGGGTCTACCTAGGCAAAAAATTGCCAAAAGTTATCCAGCTCTTTCTAGAAGCGGGTGCCGACGCTCAAGCTAACGCTGCTGGTTTTACCCCTGAGGAGACTGGAAAAATATTAGAAACACTCCCGGACATAACTGAGGATTTTAGTAAGTTATTAGATACTCTGAACACGTGTGACAAACTATGCGATCCGGCATGGTGGTTTGAAGCCTCACATACAGATTTAAAAGATGAGCTTTACACCCGAGCTTCTCCTAACACAAAAGATGACCGAGGACAGACCCCACTGTTCTACGCTTCAAGTTATGGTGACATTACATTTGTTGAAATACTCTTAGAGGAAGGTGCTGATCCTTTGGCAAAAGATAATGATTTGGGAACGCTCCTGCATAAAGACTTTGGCAGAAAAGATAATATTTTAAAGCTCCAATCCTTTATTAAAGCTGGAGTTAGCGTAAATTCTAAAGATTTTATTGGCTCGTCGCCTTTGCACTATCGAGCGGGGGATGGCGTTGAAATTATCCAAATACTTTTAGAAGAGGGAGCAGAAGTAAACGCTCTAAATGACGATAAAAAAACAGCGTTACACTATGTTAATTCATCCTACAGTGAACCTGGCTGCATTCAAGCGTTGATTGATGCTGGGGCCAACGTTAATGTTGCAGAAGGTACATATGGGAACACACCGTTACATTATGCCGTTAATAAAAAAGGTTTAGAACCCGACGAAGTAAAAATGTATTCGAATAACATCAAATTACTGATTGATGCCGGGGCAGACGTAAATGCCAAAAATTTAGAAGGGGAAAGGCCTTGGGACCTCATCAGTGGCGATTTGAAGGGCTCTGATGGTTACATTGCACTAAGAACAGCAACTTGTGGAAAAGGAAACTTTTTTACTAATCTGTTCGGCATTTGTGATTAAGGGTTGGAAATTAATAAATATTTTCCAGATCGATGATCTAAAGGAAATAGCAGATGGTATAGAATAAGTATTGACGGAAAGGGAGGTATGCTGAAGATATGTTGATCTTCTTTAACTTCAATACATTTTATAAGCTCAAATATTTTGCGTTCAAGTTGCGTAACGCAAACAAAAATCTTGTCATTCTGATATATTAAATTTTAAGGCAATAATATCAATATCTTACGTTTTTTTTAAACTATAACTTTTTTTCTGAGCAGGGTAGTTAGTGATTTTTTGTGAGTCGAGTTAGTTAGTGTAACCCATTGCAACAGACAACTGATGATATTTTTCTTAAAGCATTATACCTTAATTTTGAA
>CACAFI010000002.1 GCA_902531755.1 uncultured Alphaproteobacteria bacterium | reverse complement strand
CACAAAATGATTTAGATGAAAAAAAAATATCATTCGACGAAATAGGAAATAATCTTTTTGCCTTCACCGCAGAGGGAGATCCAAATTCTGGTATAATAATAGGTGATGAAAGTGTTATGGTTATTGATGCACAAGCGACGCCAACTTTGGCTAGACAAGTAATTGAGAAAGTTAGGTCAGTCACCGATAAACCAATTTCTCACTTAGTATTATCTCACTATCATGCTGTTAGGGTATTGGGTGCATCTGAATACAAGGCAAACAATATAATTATGAGCAGTAAAGCAAGATCTATGGTAGTAGAGAGAGGACAAGAAGATTGGGATAGTGAATTTGATAGGTTTCCGCGACTATTCAAAGGATATCAAGAGATCCCCGGACTCACTTGGCCAACTACAACATTTGAAAAAAAAATGTCAGTGTTTTTAGGTAAGCGGCGGATCGATTTATATTTTTTGGGCAAAGCACATACCGCCGGAGACATAGTTATTCATGTGCCGGATTCAAATGCGTTATTTACTGGTGATATTGTTGAATATAAGTCGGCTTGTTATTGTGGGGACGCTCATTTACAGGATTGGCCCAGAACATTAAAAAACATAGCAAAATTTCAGGCTGTTTCTTTAGTTCCTGGTAGAGGTGATGCACTAACGGCTTCTAGCAAAGTAGAGGATGCAATTGCACTAACAGAGGACTTTGTCACATCCACATTCAAATCAGTCTCAAAAATTGCTCATGCTGGTGGAGATTTAAAGGAAGCCATGTTTTCCTGTAGAGACCAGTGCGACAAAAAATTCTCTGATTATGCGATTTATGAGCATTGTTTACCTTTTAATGTTTCTAGGGCTTTTGATGAGGCAAAAGGGATTGATAATCCAAGAATTTGGACCGCTGAACGAGACAAGGAAATGTGGGACTTGTTGCAGTGAATAGGGAAATAAACTTTTCAAAAAACTATAGCTATAAAGAGTTTCCCTATAAAACACCTCCTGAGATTTTGAAAGGAAGTCAGAAAACATATCCCGTAGTCATAGTGGGAGCAGGGCCTATTGGTTTGTCTTTAGCAATTGATTTAGCGCAGAGGGGTATCAAAAGCGTCCTTCTAGATGACAACAATATTGTTTCAACCGGCTCAAGAGCAATTTGTTGGGCTAAAAGAACTTTAGAAATTTTCGATCGACTGGGTGTTGCTTCAAAAATGATGGCAAAGGGAATTACCTGGGAAAAGGGCAGACTATTCAATGGAGATCAAGAAGTATTCTCATTCAATTTGCTTCCAGACAAAGGTCAAAAATTTCCAGCGTTTATAAATTTACAACAGTACTATGTAGAGGAATATTTGATTGAAAGATGCTTTGAGCTTGAAGACTATATTGATCTCAGGTTTAGTAGCGAAGTTATTGATCATGAACAAAATAAAGAAAATGTCGACATCACTGTCAGTTGCCCCGAAGGCGATTATGGGTTGAAATCACTCTACTTCATAGCTTGTGATGGTGCAGAGTCGCCAACAAGAAAAAGAATGAATCTTTCTTTTGACGGCGAGGTTTTTGATGAGCATTTCTTGATTGTAGATATTTTTATGGAGACCCCGCCTTTTGTGAGTGATCGGCCTGAGCGTTGGTTTTGGTTCTCACCTACATTTCATGAAGGCCAATCGGCTTTATTACATAAACAAGCAGAAAATATTTACCGAATAGACTTACAGCTTGAAGAAAATATTGATAAAAAAAAGGAGCTTGATCCTGAAAGAGTAAGGAAAAGAATAAATAAAGTTGTTAAGTCCAACAATTTTGAAATTGACTGGATGAGCATTTACAAATTCAAGTGTGCTTCGTTAGATAAAATGGTATTTGATAGAATTATTTTTGTTGGAGATAGCGCACACGTAGTAAGCCCATTTGGAGCTAGGGGTGGTAATGGTGGTATGCATGATGTTGATAATCTAGGATGGAAACTAGCTTCTATCTTGAAAAATAATGCATCTGTAAAGATATTAGATAGTTACAATGATGAGCGAATTGAGGCTGCAAAGGAGAATATATCAAATTCCTCTAGAGCAACTAACTTTATGACACCAAAAAACAAGATGGCTAAAGTTTTTCGTGATCAAGTTCTCGATTTGGCAACAAGTAATCAATTTTCTCGAAAATTGATTAATTCAGGCAGACTCTCTGTTCCTTTCAAGTTAGGTGGTTTAAAGCTAGATAATGAGTATAAGGATGATCCTCTGCTTGGATCTGTCTACATAGACTTTCCAATTCTCGATAGGAAAGGAAACCGATTATTTCTTACTGATGTGATTGCTAACAGCTATAATTTGCTCTCATTTTCAAAAATGAAAATCGAGTTTCCCTTCGATTTAAACATAATAAGTGTTGGTGAAGAAAATAATCAAGATGTGGATTTCTTAGATTTTGAAGGTAAAGGTTTAGAAAGATACACAGTGGATTTAAATTACCTTATCAGACCGGATGGTTACATTGTGGGAATATTTAAAGAGGTAAATATCAAGACATTGGAAAGATGTATGCTTTAGATATTGAGGTTTTGGAGAAAATAAATTTAAATGGCACTAAACGACGAACTCTACTCACGACTTGTAAATCTTTACCAAGATCTCGATGATCAACAAATTCATCAGTTAAACGCTAGGGTTATTTTACTCTTATCAGAAGCGGTATCCGACTCATTAGTTATAGAAAAAATAATTGATCAAGTTGAAGCTGAAAATAAAAGCCCCAAAAAGTAGTTAATCCAAGAACGTTTTTTAAAAGGGTAAAATACCACGCAGAGAAGATATTATGGGGATTATCTTTTGTAATAAAGCAAAGAAATTAATTCCAAATTTCGGTAAAAGCCAAACAACTAAGCCTAATAAAGCTACAGCAGTAATTATCATTAAAACAGTATTTTTTTGCCTAAAGTTGCTCTGATCAGGACCAAGAATTCTATCTACTGTGTCTTTATTTTTGTTTCTGGCACCGGTTCTTAAAAATGGTCGTAATATCCATACTATAAATAAAATTAAAATTATTAGAAGAATTAGACGGACCATAAAAATTGCTCTCTGTTTCTAGTTACTTCAATGTATGTCTTTAATTTACTATTTTTCAAATAGATATTCTACCTCTTCCCAACAATCAGTTGGGAAAACCCACAATAACTCTAAATCTTCATTGCCAGTATTTTTCAACCCGTGATAAAAATTTTTAGGAATATATACAAAACTGTCTTTGAAAACCTTCTTTGTATTTAAAGAAGAGAGGAGAAGACCTTCACCTCGTCTAATTATATATATTTCCTGAGGTGAATGTTGATGAAGAGGGAGCTCTTCTCCTGTTGGTAAAACTAATAATCCGCAAGAAATACCATGGCTTTTCATTTGGGTGCTGTCTACCATATACTTCCATTGAAATTTGCTTTGATCCTTATTTTGACTCCAAGCTTGATCTCTCAAGTGGGAGACAATAATTTCTTCTTCTTTCATGCTAATTACCTTTTTTACTAAAGAGTTGAAAACATCGTCATGGCTACCATTTCTTTCCAATTTTTGGATACCTATCTTTTATATTCTTAACTTCGTTAACCATTTTTTCACTTATTTCAAAAAACTGGTCTAAGTTTTGGGAAATAAATAAATACAGCTAATTTCTCTCGTCTTTATTCTTTGTCAATATTTCCAACGATTTCGTGACAACGTTTAAGCTTTTGTTTATAAATATATGCGTACTATTACTCACTAGTAAGTTGATTAAATTAAATATGATATCTACAATTATTGGTAGCGGAGGTACTCAGTGGTATAAAAATAAGGAATTTGAATCAATAACTTTTATGCATAGCTCTGTTATAACTCTGTTTTTCAATCCCCAATAGGGAAAAAAGTAACAATAGAGATAACTGCTGATTTCTTAGTTTTATTACGCCTTTATTAAGAGGTTTCATGCCAGTTATTGAAATAAGCTCTAAGATGATATAATTTAATATCGGATGAACGAACTTATAAGGTTCTGAAAGTATAGAGGTGGAATTATGGAAAATATTGGCTCAATCACAACGCTGATTGTTATAGCTCTAATAATCTTAACAATATATCTCGGTGTAAAAGTGGTACCTCAATCGAAGGTATTTGTTGTCGAAAGGTTTGGAAAATACTACAGAACTTTAAATGCTGGTCTATCAATTATTGTGCCCTATCTCGATAAAGTTGCCCACAGGATTGATATCTTGGAAAGGCAACTTGAAGCTCAGAAAATTTCTGTAATAACCAAGGACAATGTTGAAGTAGAGCTAGAAACTAGTGTTTTTTACAGAGTCATAGATGCTTCCAGGTCCGTCTACAGAATTTCAAATATTGATCAGGCCCTAAATACTGAAACATCGTCTGTAGTGAGGTCCGCAGCAGGAAAGCTCGAACTTGACGAATTGCAATCAAGCCGAGACCAAATGAACGCAGAAATTGCTAGAAGCCTTTCCCCTTCGGCAGAAGTTTGGGGCATCGAGATCACTAGAACGTCAATCACTGATGTAATCGTTGATGATGCAACAAAGGATGCCCAGCGACAGCAATTGAATGCTGAGAGAAACCGAAGAGCAACAGTTGCAGAAGCAGAAGGTCAGAAACAATCAATTCAATTAAAGGCAGATGCAGAATTTTATAAAGCAAAGAAGGAGGCAGAGGGAGTAAAGGTTGCTGCTGAGGCTGAAGCATATTCAATTGAGGTAAAAGCCGCAGCTGACGCAAAGCAAACTGCTTTACTTGCAAAAGCAATAAAAGATAATGGAAAACCAGCCATTGATTTCGAAATAGCAAAAAGGCAAGTTGATGCCATAGGGCAGCTTACTGCTTCTCAAAACACAAAAACCTTAGTTTTGCCTTCCGATATTAGCGGAATATTCAGCGCCTTTTCGGCTTTGATTGAGACGCTACCAAAAGAGAAAAAATGAAGAGATGGATTACCTGTTAATATTTATCTTTGTTTTTCAAACTTGGATAATTGTTGGAATAGCTTTTTTGATTTTAGAATTACTCGATGGTAGTGCTATTTTTTTCTTGCCACTTGGTTTGAGTAGTTTTGTTACAAGTAGCTACGTTTTTGCTCTTAAGAATATGTTTCTTCCATCCATTCTTTTCTTTGATAAATGGTACGAAATTTTGTTGCTCTGGGCATTATTAGGATTGTTAATATCTTTTCTCTTGGTTAGATTTTGGAAAAAGGCTTCTACTACTGATGATGATGTAAATAATTATTAAAGTTTCGAGCCAAGATATTTAGAGCTATTTTCGACAATCCGCTTTCAATAGTAGAAAAAACCCACAAAATTGACACTCTGCAAAAACAGAGATCTCTGTTTTAAAGCAGATTCTCTGCTATTCGTTGCCACCTCTGCACCCTACAAAACCTACAAGAACTTCTGAGACCCCTTAAAACACTTGTCTGGTTGGCAATCGACAATACCCAACATTCCCGATCTTGGTAGCGGAGGAGGGACTTGAACCCCCGACACAAGGATTATGATTCCTCTGCTCTAACCGCCTGAGCTACTCCGCCGAATAATCTCGCCCCTGTCTTTTAAACTTAACACAAAAAAGTGCAAGCTATTTTTGTCAAATGTGTAATATGCAATTTTAGAATTAGATGTTACCCTCCAGTTAAGCTCATATGCCTATCCATCTTGCCTTCAATATGCTCATTTGAGAAGTCATAGGAAAAGGAGTGTTTTTCTGGTTTTTGTTTTATTGATTTTCGGATGTTTTCAATAAGATCAGTTTCAGTTGAATCTGGGTCTCGAAGTATTTTTCGAAAATCTAAATTGTTGCTTTGACCAAGACATTGATGCAATACACCCGTTGCATCGACCCTTATTCGATTACAACTAGAACAGAAGTTATGTGATAAAGGGGTTATAAAACCCAGTTTAATGTTGCTACCTTTTATTTTACTATATTTTGCGGGACCTCCTGAAGAAAATGAAATATCTTCCAGTTCAAATTTTGACGAAATATCTTTTTTTAGTTCATTTAGAGATAAAAAATGACTCAGCCGATTCTCATTACCAATATCTCCCATAGGCATAGTTTCAATGAACGTAAGATCAAAACCTTTTTTAATACACCAATTAATGAAGTCGTCTATTTCATCATCATTGATATTTTTTAAAGCAACAAAATTAATTTTGATTTTTAGATTTGCATTTTTTGCTGCTTCAATCCCAAATAAAACGTCCTGGAGATTACCAATCCTCGTAATTTGTTTGAACTTTTTTGGGTCTAGAGTATCAAGAGATACATTTATGCGTCTAATCCCATTAGCATAAAGTTGGTCAGCATATTTATGCAATTGTGTGCCATTTGTAGTCAGAGTCAGCTCTTCCAGATGCGAAGATAAATATGGCTTTAGCATTTCAAAGAAATCCATTATACCTTTTCGGACCAATGGTTCTCCACCCGTTATTCTTATTTTTTTAATACCTAGCTGTATAAATCCACTGCAGAGCTTATACATCTCCTCAAAAGTAAGAACTTCTTTTTTATTCAAAAAAGACATCTTTTCGGGCATGCAATAGGTGCATCTCAAGTCACACCGATCTGTTACCGATAATCTCAAATAAGTTATATGTCTGTTAAAGGGGTCGACAAGGCTACTTTTTTCGAATAATTTATTCAATTGATTAGTCATGTTTTCATTTTATCAGCAACTTTCTGAAGTTTAAGCATAATTTTTTTGCCTAAGCCAATTTTATTCTGCTGTATAGGTCTTGCTATTGCTAAGCTTTCAATTGGCACATCTCTATTAATAGCAGATCCCGCCGCCACTATTGAGGCATCACCAATTTTCAAAGGTGCAATAAGAGATGTGTTCGAACCGACAAAAACATTATCACCTACAACGGTACTATGTTTATTTTTTCCATCATAGTTACAAAAAATAGTTCCAGCGCCAATATTTGTGTTCGTACCAACTTTTGCGTCTCCTATGTATGATAAATGATTAGCTTTAGTTTCAGAATTTAAAGTGGCATTTTTAACCTCAACAAAGTTCCCCACTTTCACCTCGTCTGAAAGATGAGTATCTGGCCGGAGTCGAGCAAATGGACCAATTTGGCAACGCTGTCCAATATGAGTGCCCTCTATGTAGCTGTAAGACCTTATGATAGTAGATTTTTGAATTTTTACACCTGTACCGAAAACGACATAAGGCTCTATAACGCATCCCCTTTTGATTATTGTATCATATGAAAAGAAACAGGTTTCGGGAGATGGCATAGACACGCCGGATGCCAACAGCTTTTTTCTGAAATTATCTTGAAACTTTCTTTCCGCAACCGACAATTCCAGCTGAGAATTTACCCCGATGCATTCATCCTCTTCACACCGAACGTACGTTGATGTGTACCCTTGTTCAGCTGCGATTTTCACAATATCGGTTAAATAATACTCTTGCTTAGCATTAACGTTTTTTATTTTTTGTATTAGATCAGCTATTATGTTTGATTGAGCTAAAAGAATACCAGAGTTTGATAAACAATCAGAGGAGCTATACTCAGGCTTATTTTTTTCAATTATATCTAAGAGTGCACCTTTGGGCCCAAGTCTAAATTTTCCGTAACTATTTTTTGTGTGTGATCGAAAACCAAGGAAAACAAGTTCAAAACCATTTTCAGCTTTTGATATCATTTTTTTAATTGTGCTAGTTTTAATAAACGGAGTATCTCCATATAGAACAAGGATATACTTCGATCTAATCCTCATATTTTTGATAGCTATTTTGACAGCATCTCCAGTACCGAGTTGATTTTTTTGCAAACAGAATTTTATCCCATTATCTGATAGAGCATTTTTAGTAACTTTTTTGTGTTCTTCGCCAACAACCACAATGGTCTCTTTGGACTTAATTCTCTTGGCTAACTCTACACAAAAGCCTATGAGGTACTTGCCGGCAATCTTGTGAAGAATCTTTGGCCTGGGGCTTTTCATCCTAGTGCCCTTGCCAGCTGCTAAAATTATAGTTGAAACAGTCATTAACATCTTTATGGTTTAAACATCACTTTAACTTATTTCATTTAATCTAATTATGTAAGGAAAAGTTATTAAAGCCTTAGTATTTGATCTTGATGGGACGCTGGTAGACACAAAGCATGATATGCTTGATGCTGGAAATTTAGTATTTGAAAATCAGGGCTGGACAACAAGGCTTGAAGGCTTTGTTGGCTTACAAACCGCAATTCAAGGTGGAAGAGCAATATTACGCTATGGACTACAAGAAGAGGGTATTGATTTTAACGATAAATTGCTTAAGGATTATTATAATTTATATCTTAGCAATTATGATAAAGTACTAGACAATAAATCTAGTATTTATGTAGGTGTTGTCGACACTCTTATAGAACTACAATCAATGGGCGTTAAACTAGGGCTTTGCACGAACAAACCAGAAAAACATGCGCGAGAACTATTGAAAAGATTAGGGTTAATTGATTTCTTCAAAAGTTCTTTCATTGGATCAGATACTATCGGAATTGCCAAACCAGATCCCATGCCTCTTTTAGAAGCAATTTATAGACTGGATAAAAAGCCTGAAGATGTTTTTTTTGTAGGAGATACGAATACGGACGCAGAAGCAGCTAAAAATGCTAATGTTGATTTTATTTTTTGTGAATATGGCCATGGCAGTATTTATAAATTAGCAAGGGGCGAGAGTGCTGCATTAAAAATAGAAACCTTTGCAGACTTAATCAGTATTTATGAAGATAAACCTTGATGTTACACTATAATTTTAATATGAATGTTTATAGATAGCTCGGAGATCATTATGAGAAAATTAAACCCTTTATTCACTTTAATCTTATTTTTATTAGGTACGACGACAGCATTTTCACAAACCAGTGTTAGCGTAGGATTATCCTATGGCTCTTTCAATTATGATATTTCAGGAACCAAATATACTGGTGACGGAGGAGTCATCAATCTAGATGGTCAATTGTCTCCATCTCTAAATTATAATTTAAGTATTAGCGACGGAAAATTTGATGATGTAGTTTTAAATAATAGTGAAGGATCTATAACATATATGGTCTTTCCTAATATTGGTGTTGACTTAATAGGGTCACAAATCAAACTTGCAACCGTGCAAGAAACCGATACTTCACTAGGAGTTTCTTACAATCTTTACACGTCTTCCTTGGGTATAAAGGTGTATGCAGGAAGTGATATAAATAATTACGGAAAATTTTATACCTATGGAACAAAAGTAAAATTAGATGTTACACAGGGAAGTAGTTTGATACTTAGCTATAAGACCGAGGATAGAAAACAAAAAGCTACTACAATGGATGCAAGATTTGTATATGATCTAACATCAAACTTAGGTCTGAACCTTGGATATAAATCGGCAGAAACCAAAAATGCAGCCGGTACAGCCGTTGTTTTAAAGGGTAACACGACTTATGCGGGCATTCTGTATAAGTTTTAACTAACGCGGGTGTAGCTCAATGGTAGAGCAGCAGCCTTCCAAGCTGAATACGTGGGTTCGATTCCCATCACCCGCTCCAATATTTACTGAGTTAAATAATTGAGTAAAGTTGAATTGGAAATAGATGGTAAGATAGCGCGTATATACCTAAACAGACCTAAAGTATTAAATGCAATAGATACCGAGCTTCCCTCTCTTTTATCCAGAGCTGTTAAGGAGGTTGGTGAAAACGACGAAGTTCACGTGATAATTCTTGCTGGCAGAGGAGATGCCTTCTGTGCGGGGTACGATTTGAACGCTTTTGCTCAAGAGAAAGACAATCCCTTAACGCAAAAGATGCCTTGGGATCCTATAAAGGATTACAGGTTTATGTGGGAAAACAACGAACATTTTATGTCATTATTTAATTGTTTGAAACCCGTGATATGTAAAATCCATGGTATAGGCGCTTTAGCAGGAGGATCCGATATTGCTCTTTGCAGTGATTTCATTTTTATGGAAAATAATGCAAAAATAGGTTATATGCCAACCAGAGTTTGGGGTACTCCGACCACCGCAATGTGGATGTATCGACTTGGTCCTGAAAAAGCTAAGAGAATGCTGTTTACTGGGGATAAAATTTCCGGTTTTGAGGCAGAAAAACTTGGTCTGGTACTAAAAGCCGTTTCAAAAGAAAAGCTTGATGATGAAGTTGACAGCTTCGCAATGCGCATGACTAATGTTCCTCTTAACCAATTAGCTATGCAGAAAATTTTAATAAATCAGGCTATTGAGTCTTCCGGATTACTCAATAGTCAAAAATTTGCCACTTTTTTTGATGGAATCTCTAGGCATTCTCGTGAAGGATTAAATTTTAAAAAAATGTCCGAAGAATATGGTTGGAAAAAAGCGGTCAAAGAGCGAGATGATGGAACTTATGACTGGTCTAAAGACAGGTCTTCTAATCAGTAGATTTTTTCCTTTCTCTATAGAAAATAAATAGAGTAGAGCTAACTATAAACAAAGTGCCAATCAAAAAGTTCAACTCGATTTTTTCATTGAATACTAATAAGCCAATAAGTATCCCTATTGGAATCGTAGTATAATGTACAGGAGCAAGAGAGGAAGCTGACGCATAGGTATGGCTTAGAGCCATAAATATTTGCTGAGCGCTCGCCATTACTCCAATAATAATCAGCATAGTCCATATCTCAGGTGAGAGATCATCGAGTGTAAGTGCTGCTATACAATATATGCTGAATATGGTTGAACCAAATAAGTTGTACCAAAACGCTGTCGCAATAGGGTTTTCAGTCATACCCAGCTTCCTTAGTGCAACAAACATGATTGACGCAAAAAGAGTTCCAAAAAAAATATAAAGAAGACCTATATTATACCAATTTTGAGAGTCTGGATTAATTATTACCACTGCACCCGATAAGCCCAGCAATACAGCTGCCCATCTAAACACACCAACTTTTTCGCCAAGAAAAAAAATTGAAAGGATACAAATAAAAATTGGCATTACTTGTGATAGAGCTAATGCTTTGCTTATGTCTAAATGAATTACAGATAGATACCAAAAAAGTAATCCTAGTAAACCTGCGATACTTCGGAGAGACATTATTTTTTTGTTTTTTATTTTAAAGTACTCTATTCCACCAATTTTCAGCCCCACAAGTAACAATATAGGTAGGCAGAATAAATATCTAAACATTAGTACAACAGAAAGAGAAACGTCACTCGAAAAGTATTTTATAATCGCTACAATTGAAGTACCCACGACTATTTCAAGAAAAAGGAATAGTGCTCCTAGAAAATATGAGTCTTTTGAAGATACAATTTCTTTGCTCAACCTATTACCACGCACATTCAAGAGAGGTTATTCCTCTAAAAGCCCAGCCGTCAAAATCATACTTTTCTTTTTCAACCAGTCTGATTTTTGGCAATGCCAAGAATAATTTAGGTAAAGCAACTAAGCTTATCATAGTGCTTGCAATTGATGCACCCGCGCAATAGTGAGGTCCCGCACCAAAATGTATTGATTTTGAACAATCTCGTTCTAAGACGAAGTCATCAGCATCAGTAAACACTTTTTCATCCCTATTTGCAGAAGAAAACATTAGGAATACTCGATCCCCTTTTTTAAAGAAAGCATTCTTATATGAATAATCTTTCGCAATTTCTCTTGGAGACATTCCTATGGGAGACATCCAACGGCAATATTCATTAAATAATTGATCCCAGTTTTTCTTTTTAAGTAAATGTTCTTTTAGTCCAAAGTTTAAAGCGGCCCATATACATCCAGCAATTGCATCACGTGGTTCATTTTGCCCTCCAGAAATTGCTAGTTTGATATTGGCGCTAATCTGATCTGCGCTGAGATTGCCTTCTAGCATGGTACTAATCATTGAAAAATCAGAGTTTCTGTTCGTATCGCCGACTATTTCATTAATATGTGAATCTATACTTTCTGTGCAGTTATTACAGTACTTCTCAATATCGTTATCCCCAGTATAATTAGAACAGCCATCAATCATGCCCTGGCTCACTCTATCCATTTCTGCCGCCGTCATGTTAGTAAGGCCTGTAACTAATTTAAGACATTCTGCAGATAACTCTTTGGCATATAATGTCAGAAGATCCCCAGATTTTAGCTTTTTTATTTTATCGATTATATTATCTGCTATTGCCTCAAACTTATCTCTCCAATGGTCTCGGGATGTTTTTGGGGAAATGGTTTTGAATATTGTTCTTCTTTCCTTCGAATGGTCTTTTCCATCTTTTCGCATCATATTTTGCCCCATTAAAATCGTCATAAGTCCTTGAGGCTGAACCGAAGAAAACACATTTATATTCTTTTCACATTCATAGATTGAGTCTCTATCACAAATCATTGTTGCATTAAGTTGGGGAACAAAGCAGATAGGATTAACAGAACGCATTTCCTGTAGGTCTGGGTATGGGTTGCGTTTAAACTTTGAAACATCAATGTTGTGGGTTGGCTTATTTTCCATATTATCTCAAGAAAATCATGACTTTTAATTCCATACAATGAAAATAATAATTACAATATAAAATTATCTTGGATTTAATTAATATTTCACTATTTTTCATAAAGAAAGAAGCCTTGAAAGTTGTTATATTTCTGCTGACTTGAAATATTTTAGGAAACTTGCCAGTAAATTAATAATCTTCGAAATTGTATATAACAAAGTTGAGATCAAATTCTGTGAATAATAAAGATAAAAACCTACAAAAACCAAAAAAATATCAGTTGAAGAATCTATTTTTTCGAATTCTTAAACCACACTCATTTTGGGCATTGGGAGCCCTGATATTTCTTCTTCTGACAGTACTTATAACATTATCGCTTCCAATAATGGCACGTTACATTGTTGACGGATATGTGTTTAATATTGAAACCGGACAAAAATATCTATATTTCAGTTGTGTTTTGGTCGCAGTTGCAGCCTTTGGAACTGCTATTCGTTTTTATCTGATAACATTACTTGGAGAACGATTAGTCTCTGATCTAAGGCAAGCACTATTTGATCAAATTATAAATTTAAGCCCAAATTTCTTTGAGAAGACGCTTACTGGTGATTTAGTATCTAGGATGAATGCAGATACGACTCTTGTTCAAAGTGTTGCTGGCTCCACGCTATCTTTGGCTGTAAGGAATACATTACTCTTCTTGGGAGGAATCGTTCTAATGTTTTCTACATCGATGAAGTTGGCGTCATTTTCTCTTCTCATTATACCAATAATAATTTTTCCATTACTATACTTTGGAAGATTTTTAAGAAAATTAACTCGTCAAACACAAGATAAATTGGCCGATAGTGCAGGGCTGGCATCTGAATATATTTTTGCGGCAACAACAATTCAAACCAACAGTTATCAACAGCATGCTACAAAAGAATATAGAGATATTATTGAGGATAGTTATCTTAAGTCTAAAACGCGTGTTTTGGCAAGATCCACAATGATTTTTCTCATTATCATTTTAGTTTTTTTAGCTATTTCTTTTGTTGTTTGGTCAGGACTTAAAGACGTTGAGAGAGGTAGTTTTTCGATAGGTGAATTGCTGCAATTTTGTCTTTATTCTTTGGTTGTAGGGGTAAGTGTTGGGGCAATAACTGAAACCTATGGGGAGATTAGCAAATTTTTAGGTGCCTTGGATAGAATAGAAGAAATTTTAAATACATTGGATGCAGTAGAAGAACCCAGTAAACCCATTCTGGTCAAAACTCCAATAAAGGGATCTATTACTTTTAAAAAGGTAAAATTTTCTTATCCGATGAGAAAAGAAATTCTTGCTTTGGATATTCCTAATCTCACAATACACAAAAATGAAAAGGTTGCTTTGGTTGGTCTCTCTGGGGCAGGGAAGACGACCTTCTTTCAATTAATACAGAGATTATATGATACTACTGAAGGGACTATTTCAATCGATACCTACCAAATTGATAAGATATCTAAAATTCATTTGAGGCAACAAATAGCCTATGTGCCTCAAGAACCTGTTATTTTTTCTAAATCAGTTATAGAAAATATTCGCATAGGAAGGGTAAACGCATCATTGGAAGAAGTTGAACAGGCAGCAAAACTAGCCTGTGCAGAAGAATTCATAAAGGAGTTACCTCAGGGATACAAGACCATTTTGGGTGAGAGGGGATTATTAATCTCGGTTGGGCAAAAACAAAGGATAGCCATAGCACGAGCTATATTAAGAGACTCTCCAATTCTCCTTCTTGATGAAGCAACCTCTTCTCTCGATGCCATATCAGAAAATGCAATAAAGACAGCAATTGATAATATTTCTGGCAATAAAACTATAATTGTAATTGCTCATCGTCTTTCAACTGTAAAAAATGCTGATAGGATACTTTTTCTGGAGAAAGGACGGGTAGAGAACGAGGGCTCTCACAAAGAATTAATAAGAGCTAATAAAAAGTACAAAAAATTAGCTGAGCTTCAACTCTTGTAATGCTTGAACTTTTTTTTAAAACCAATATGATTTGAAGCTTATGGTATAAGAAAAAACATGGGGGATAAATAATGAAATGGGATACTGTAGCCAGCTCTGAAAAAATAGAAGCAGAAATGCCTTTTGAAAAAAGACTTGATGCAAAAAGCGTTTATGCCTTGCTTTCCAGAACAGTAACAAAACATCAAGGCAAACCGGCTGTATCCTTTCAATTAGACTCAGACCCAAAAGCAAAGGCAGAAACACTAAACTGGGGACAATTATTAGCGCGGGTGACACAGGCTGCAAACGGATTTAAATCGCTTGGTGTTTCCCAAAAACATAAAATTGCTTACATATTGCCAATTTGCACCGAAGCAGTAGTGACATTTGTAGCAGGTACAGCCGCTGGAGTCGTGGTACCTATTAGCCCGCTTTTAGAACCAAAGCAAATCGCGGGCATACTTAATCTAGCTGGTGTGAAAGTAGTAGTAAGTATGAAAGCTCTTCCAAAAACTGATGTGGCGCAAAAGGTTGCAGAGGCCCTAGAGCAATGTCCTGATGTGACGCATCTTGTCGAAGTTGACTTGGTAAGATACCTAAGCTTCCCAAAAAGTTGGATAGCTCCTTTAATCAGACCGAAGGTTGCTTCTAAGCACTCTGCAACTGTAATTGCGTTTGACGATCTTCTTTCGTCTCAATCGGGAACCTCTTTATCGTTCAAAGACGATAATGAAGATAGAACTGCTGCCATGTTTCATACAGGGGGTACAACAGGAACCCCAAAGTTAGCTCAACATACACTCAATGGTATGCTGTATCAAGGTTGGGTAACTAATATAGTGCTGACTGATTGGAGTGAGAAAGATTCAGTTTTATGTCCTCTGCCGTTGTTTCATGTTTTTGCAGTTTACCCAAATTTGATGAATTCGCTTGCTACTGGATCACACATTATATTTTTAACGCCACAGGGGTATAGAGGAGATGGTGTTTTTGACAATTTTTGGAAGCTTGTAGAAAGATGGAAGCCTGCTTTCCTAAGTATAGTACCAACTGCTGCTGCTGAGCTTATGCAACGGCCAATAGACGCAGATGTGTCTTCATTGAAGTACTCGCTTTGCGGGTCTGCTCCGTTGCCTGTAGAGCTATTTAGAAAATTTGAGTCTTCGACGGGTATAAAAATTACAGAAGGTTACGGTATGACGGAAGCCACATGCAATATTTCTGTCAACCCTATTGAAGGCGAAAGGAAGATTGGTTCTGTAGGAATTCCACTACCCTATACAAAAATTAAAATCATTAAAGAAAATGTGAAAGGTAGTCTATTGGAGTGCAAGACTGGTGAGACTGGTGAGATATGTGTTGCTAACCCTGGTGTTGTTGCAGGAAACACATATACTGATATAGAAAAAAATAAGGATCTTTATTACAAAAAAGATTTTTTCCGAACTGGAGACTTGGGATTTCTTGATGAAGATGGGTACCTATTTATTACTGGTAGAGCAAAAGACCTGATTATTCGAGGTGGACATAATATTGACCCAGCACTAGCCGAAGAGGCATTGGCTTCACATCCAGCTGTTGCTATGGCAGGTGTTATCGGTCAGCCTGACGCCCGGGTTGGAGAACTACCCTGTGCGTACGTAGAACTTATCAAGGGATCAGAAGTCACAGTTAGTGAGCTAATTAAACACGCTGAAGATAACATCGGAGAGAAGGCAGCAGTCCCTAAACATCTAGAGCTGGTAGACGAAATGCCAAAGACACCTATAGGTAAGATTTTTAAACCAGAACTTAGAAAAAGAGCAATAACCAGAGTTTATAACGAAGCGTTAGAAAAGGCTGATCTTACCGCAAAGGTCGAACAGGTTATAGACCATCCTAAAAGAGGCTTGACTGCTATTATCACCAAAAACAATGCAAATGATACAAAGGAGATTGGTAGAGTATTAGACAAGTTTATTTTTAAATGGGATTGAATTTAGGAGCCAATTCCTAGTATTTCAAATATGGCTCTAATGTCTTCTATTTCTTGTAATCTCTTGGCTGACAATAATGCGTTACTTAAAACCATATCTTGTTTTTTTGCAGAAGATAATTGGTCCTGCAGATATCCGTCTTTCTCTGATAAAACAAACGTTCTAGTGTCGTCACTCATTGAAAGATCTCCCAACTCCTTTAGCATTCTTTTGATACTATCGTTTAAAATATTATTAGTTGCTTCTGTCGTTTCAGCTACCAATTGAAGCTCTTGATCGGTTATATTTGGAAATTCTCCTAATAAAGGTGGTGACGCAGGATGGGCTGAAACTTTATTTTCTGGAATGAGCTCAAAGTTCAATTTCTCAAGTTTATAGCTTAAGGACCGAGATTGAAAGTTTCTGTTCAGACGCCTGTCTTCGGTATATTTTTTTTCTAACGCCTTAGCTATGCGCTCACCCTTACTAACATTTATCTCGACTATAGGAATACTATTGTCTAGCAAATCTTCACTTATCGTGATCGTGCTAGATGAATTATTGATGAAATTAATAACTTCTGAAATGCGTTTGATTTGATCTAAAACTCTTTGGTTTTTGCTAGACATAAAAAGTGCGTTAGAAGAATTTGGATTTACTTTTATGGGGTCAATTAGCAGATTGGATAAGGCTTGATTGTATCTATCTGGCGCAAGTAAAGATATAGTGGCCATTATGTCTTCCTGTAATTGGATTTGCTCGAGCACTTGATCAACATTTGTTATATCAACAGAATAATTAATTTTCTGATTTTTTTGTATATCAAAGCCCAAGTTAGTTAGCTCCGTAGAGAATTTAAAAATAATAAGATTATAGATTTTTGTTAGTTCATTCTGAGATAAATCAGTGCCGAAAATTAAGTTCAATTTTAGCGGGTTACTTATTTTAGAAAACTCATTATCCAGAAATTTCTTCGGGTTTCTCATTAAGCTAAATTTTTCATCAGTAGTTGCTGTATTTATGATTAAATTGATTAACGCATTAGACATATTTGGAAATTCTTTTTTAATATTTTTCTTCGTTTCTAATAACAACTTGTTTGGACTTTTTTGGACATTCTTAAGCAATATTTCTAATTTTATGATTGCCTCTATTCTCGGGTCCAAAGCTGGAGGATTATCATCGTCTTTTCGATTGGATGGATTCGCTTTCTTTTTTTTTATTTCTTTCACTTTTTTAGATAAAATTTCTGCTTCTTCGTCTGGTATTGCAACAACCTGTACTTCATCAGAAAATGTCTCGGCTGGACCAGGCTCTATTTCATAATTATAGTCGCCATCAGCTAATACTGGCATTACAATTTGGGTTGGTTCAAACCTTGATGCTTGGGCAGGGACATAGACTGATGTAACATATATTTTTACTTCACCACTCGGTAAAGTAACTGCCTCTTCCCCGGGTGATAAATTAACTACTGGGTTTCCAGGAATTGGTCTATCAATAAAGAATAAAGTGTCACTATTATGACTTTGAAAGTATGAGGCTGATGGTCGAACAATAAATTCTACAATATCTCCATCAATGAGGTTAGTGTATCGGTTTGAGCCAGTTTCCATGAGCTTTACAAAACCCATCTCAGGAGTGATTGCCTGGCCATTTATAGTGTCATACAAATCTTTGAAGTCAATTGATAAGTCTATGGCTCCGTTTCTAATGAGTGGAAAGTAATCACCTACCGGGTTTTCTGCTAAATCTTCAATTACGAATGCTGGTATTTCAATTGAGGATGAGGTGTTCAATTCATTTTCGAGTAAAAACTCACTGCCATAATCCGTCCGTCCAAATATTGTAGGATCCCCATTAGAATTTTCGACATTATCTCCTACGGCATTCAGAATATCATTTATTGAAAATTTAAACACATCTAGGTCGTCAGCATCATAAGTATCTAACACTTTTTGTGCTTTTTCAGAGTAAGAACCCTCTTGGGCATTTATAGGTGTTTGAAGAACTAAAGAAAATAACAAAAAAGGTAATGCTAACAGCAAATACCAGAGAAATATATTGTCTATTCTCTTCATAAAATTAATCTCGAAAGCTAAATTTAATCACTAACAATATATTTCGACGAAAATAATTAAAATTATAGCAAAAACTGTAACTTTTTTTCTTACAAACTCTTTGCTTTTAACCAATAGGAGCTAACACAACTCTCGATCCTCAACTTGTCTTTCCTTGAAATCTTTTTTTTGCACTGTGAATAATGGTATTTTTCTTGTGTTTCTAGAGAAGTCGTTCTGTAGAATAATGAAGAGCCAGGCAATCCAAGATAGTAATCCTCATTAGCCAACTTGTTAATATCTTTGGAAATTTCTTTATTAGTACAAGAAGAAATTAAAACACCTAGAGCAATAATGAATGAAATTTTTTTCATGCTTTTGTTTATGCAGTTTCTATGCCGTTTCTATGGAAATAATATTGATAGATTACTTGAATGTTTTTTATCTTTTTACGAGTTTTTACAGAAAACCTATATGTTTATTTGATTTTGATAAAGGTGAGGCTTTTTAATAAATCACGTTGCTTTTATGCGGTATGATTGAACAAGGCTTTTAGAAAATTTGAAAAGAAAGTTCACTCTTACGTCATGATATAGAAATCTTTTGATCTGCGTCATTTAATATGATAGGAGCACAAGTTGAGGGTATTATAAAACTAAGCTATATATTTAAAGTTTAATAAATGTTTAATGTGCCAAAGAGCGAACTTGTAATTGTAATCTGTTTAGAGAGAGCAACTATTTGAGACTTGCAAAAAAAAACTCTGATTTAGTAGTAAAAATACCTGGAATAGACACTATTCGTGATTTCCAATCAGGAAAAATAATCGATAAGAAAGCATTTAAGAAAAGACAATGCCCAGTATGTAATGATAGTAAAACTTTAGAGAGGGGTAAAGTCGATATATTTCCTGTTTTAAAATGTTTAGAGTGTGGGCTAAGTTTTTGTGGACTACTTCCTACAGGTAAATCCAACCTAGGTAGATTTGATGACAGGAGTCGTAAATATGATGTTTCTAGCGCTACACAAAAAAATAAAGAATTGAATAGTGATAAAAGATTTTTACATAGGGAGTTAAAAAATTACATCGATTTAAAAAAGCCATTGAATTTTTTAGATTTTGGTAGTGGTACTGGGCAAATGATTGGTGCTGCCCTGTCTTTAGGTTGGAAAGCCTGTTCAGTTGAAATAAACCCAGATCTGAGGAAAATTGTAAGTGACAACTATGGGGTTCCTACTTATGTAAATATGAAAAGTATACCAGAAAGTGATAAATTCGATGTTATTTGGATGAATTATGTTGCGTGTTTATTACCGGAGCCAGTGAAAATATTTGAGGAAGTTCGTAACTATCTTTCTAAAGAGGGAGTTTTTGTATTGTCTGATCCAAATTTTGAAGGATATTGTGTAAAAAAGAACGATCTATTGCATTATTATTTCGCACCTCCATGCTTGAACTATTGGACACATGCGTCGATACGAAATGCATTAAAGTTAGCTGGATTTAAATATATTTCTGATATTAAAGAGTCAAAATTTCATCCGGCAGTTTTATTAGATGGAATGCATCCGTCACTCGAGTACTTTGATAAATATTCAAACAGTCAATTTAAGCGAACTAAATTACAAAATCTCTTAAGAAGAATTGTTACATCAATTTTTTTTATAAGAATATTCAAAGTTTTGATACTGATTTTAAGAGTGTTAGGGGCTTCCAAGATTAGGAATATGGGTTTTGGCAACCAGATAACAATAGCGTGTAGAAAGTAGGTAATTATTTACTGTCGGTCTCTAAGTTGTATAGAAATATGCCCCTATCCTTTAATTAAATTTTCAAAAATTTTTGATTTAAAATAAGCTAAAATTTTACAAGATCGGTTTTTCAAACAAATTAATATTTTACCTAACCTTTAATAAGTGGTGCTGCTGGAGAGCTTTGAACTCTGGATCTCTCCATTACTAAGGGTATATTCTAAATTTGAATAAATTAGTCAGGAAAAGTATTAGAAGTAATTGATACTATTGGTCTAACTTCTTATTTATTTAGAAAGTAAATAAATAGAATTTCTATTGTAATCTTCTATTAGGTTCTTATTCCAAGAGACTTTTAACTTTTTATCGAATAGATCATTTATTTTTTCTGGATTAAAAGTAGTGTTTGGGTCAAACTTATCATAAGAAATAAGCGATATTCCTTTAGTTCTGAATTTTTTGACAAATTTAATGTAATTTAATATCACAACCTTTGGCATTTCCACAAAGCTCGCCGCATTATGAAAATGGTCTACTTTTACATTAACCTTCTCTATTAACCACGGGGGAACGCACAAAATCTCAAGCTCATTATTTTCTGTAAATCTTATTTCCTCAAGATTTCTTAATTGAGAATAATCAATAACTTGGTTTTTATAGAAATGTCTCAAATATTCTGTTCCAACATAAATATTTGGAACGATATCTAAATAAAGTACTTTTTTTATGTTTGGAAAATTTGTAAGCAAAAAGTGTATATTCGCGCCAAAACCGCCACCTATTTCAAAAAAGCTTGTAATTTCTTCAAATTTAAAGCTTTTAGACAACACAGAGATCCTATGAGCAAGGTCTAGGTAGTGACAGGAATAATCATTATTAAAATATTCAAATTTGGTTAAGCACCCAAAGTTAGTTGTATTATTAAATTGATATTTTTTTAAAAGGTTTCTTACACCAACATTATTTTTATACACTATTGCCTTATTTTCCAAATAAGAATTTGCGTATTTTGTCGTAATATTAAGTTGAGCATTAAATACAGATTTGAATATGGGTAAAGATGAAACTATCTTTATCAAATGTCCTCTAAAATCAGCCTCATTGAACTCCATTTTTAGGTTTGCAACTATGTTATCTGAAAAAGACGTAGCTACACCAGAAGACATGCCTCTAAAATCTCTTAAACCAAATTTTTTGATTTCTAAAATTGATCTTTTATTTTTATATTCCCAATAAGGACCTGATGAGTATAGGGTTTTATCAATTTTTTTTTCATCTCTAATTAGTTCATCGAGTAAAACATTATTCATATTTGATAATCTTTCATTTTCAAATTTCCTTTACAATCATTAAATCGAAACCGTTACGCAAACACAACATCTGAACTTTGATTTCTAGCTCTACCTGCATAAATAAATCTCTGCCTCATTTTAAAAACTTTTTCAAAGAATATCTGAGTTTATGGAGATTAATTTTTCTGTCGTATATAAAATGTTAGCATTTGATTTTATTTGTTGTAAATCTCTATAGAATCTTTAAAGGCTGGTGCTGCCGGAGAGATTTGAACTCTCGGCCTCTCCCTTACCAAGGGAGTGCTCTACCCCTGAGCTACGGCAGCAAGTAACTCTTTAGTTTTTTTTTAAGTTGTATTATATAGTTAAATCATTTCTGTAAAGTAAAAGGTTGTATTCAATGTCGAATTCGCGAGTTGATATAAAAAATGGTAAAAAAACAAAAAAGAAAACTCGGGAAGAAAAGTTGGCAGATGCCTTGAAAAGAAATATTAAATTAAGAAAAGTAAAAAAAAAATTAGATTAGCTGGGGTTCATTTGAAAGAGAAAATTTTCATTGAAGGTGGAAAAAAGCTATCCGGGAGTATACCCATTGCTGGCGCGAAAAACTCGTGTTTAACTCTAATGCCACTTTCTTTACTCAGCGATCAAGCATTAAGTTTGAATAATGTCCCGCTTTTATCCGATGTTCACACAATGAAGGAGTTACTAGAAAGCCTCGGTTGTGAGGCTTCATTTCACAACTTAAAAAAAACGATTAAAATCAAATTATTAAGAGAAGGGTTGTTTCTGGCAGATTACAATATAGTAAAAAAAATGAGGGCGTCTATTCTTGTTTTAGGTCCTTTATTAACTAGGTTTGGTCAAGGAATAGTTGCACTTCCAGGAGGGTGTGCCATAGGCGCAAGACCGGTGGATATGCACCTCATGGCGTTGGAAGCGCTTGGTGCACGCTTTTCAATTGACAAAGGATACGTAAAAGGAATGGTAGCAGGTTCGTTGAAAGGATGTAAAATAAAGTTTCCATTTGTGTCAGTTGGCGCAACAGCAAATACGATAATGGCAGCCGTTCTTGCTAAAGGAACAACTGAATTAGTAAATGCAGCTAGAGAACCAGAGATTATTGATTTGTGTAAGTGTTTAAAATCAATGGGTTGTGAAATTGAAGGTGAGGGAGAAAACACTATTATTATAGAGGGCGTAACTAACCTCAGAGAAACGACACATGAAGTGGTTATGGATAGAATTGAACTTGGCACCTATATAATCGCTGCGGCGATCTCTGACGGAGAAATCAAGTTAACTGGCGGTAATATCGCTCTTCTTGAGGCCTTCATTAATAAGCTTCATGAAGTAGGTGTTGAGGTGACTCAAGCTTCTGATCATTTGAGGGTAAAAAGATTAAAAAGCAACGTAATCAATTGTACTAACATCGTGACCGAACCCTTTCCCGGCTTTCCAACAGATCTTCAGGCTCAAATGATGGCCTTATTATCAATCGCAAACGGAGTGTCGAATATTGAAGAAAAAATTTTTGAAAATCGATTTATGCATGTGCCTGAACTTATAAGAATGGGCGCTAATATTAAAATAGATGGACGAAAAGCTATTATATCGGGAGTCGATCAATTAAAGGGAGCGCCAGTCCAAGCAACAGATCTTCGTGCCTCCGTTTCAATGGTTTTGGCTGGGTTGGTTGCTAATGGAAACACTGTAATTGATAAAATTCATCATATAGACAGAGGATATGAAAATATTATTGAAAAACTCACTGCTTGTGGCGCAGTCATAAAAAGGCTTTAGAATGTCTAATATTTTCTTTTCTGATGATGCAAAGTTTTCGACTGAGTTTCGAAATTTTTTAAAGGCGAGAGGCTACGCAAAAACTGACATTAGTGACTCAGTGAGAAAAATAATTGCTGACGTTAAAACTAGAGGAGACCAGGCTTTATTTGAATATACTAAAAAATTTGATAAGCTTGATTTAAGAAAGTCAGGAATATTTTTTAAGTCATCCGATATTCTGGACAGTATAGATAAATGTAAAAAACAAGATAGAGAGGCAATCGATCTATCTATCAATCGCATTTTAGAATATCACCAAAAGCAAATGCCCTCAAATGTCAATTGGAAGGATCAATTAGGTATTGAACTAGGATGGGTATGGAGGCCTATTGACCGTGTTGGCGTTTATGTACCTGGCGGTAAAGCGTCATACCCATCTTCAGCCATTATGAATCTTTCTCCTGCACGGGTAGCTGGAGTCGAAGACATTATTTTGGTGTCGCCTAGCCCAAACGGTATTTATAATCCATTAACATTATATGCCTCCTATCGCTTGAATGTTACTCAAATATTACGATTGGGAGGAGCTCAAGCTATAGCTGCACTAGCTTTTGGTACGGAAGCTATACAAAAAGTCAATAAAATTACTGGACCAGGTAATGAGTATGTTGCAGAAGCAAAAAGGCAAGTTTTTGGTAAAGTTGGCATAGACTCGGTTGCTGGACCGTCAGAAGTTTTGCTTATTTGTGATAAAAGTATGCCAAAGAAAATTGCGGCAATAGATTTGTTATCGCAAGCAGAGCATGATGAAAACGCTCAATCTATTCTAATTACTAATGATCGAGAATATGCATTAGAGGTAGGAAGAGAAATTGATAATTATCTGACAAAGCTAAAAAGAAAAGAAATTGCTAGATCTAGTTGGAAAAATTTTGGTGCTATTGTTATCGTTCCCAATTTCAAAAAGGGAATTGAGATTGCTAACATAATTGCTCCAGAACATTTGCAACTTTGTTTTTCAGAGGCTAAAAAACAACTAGGTCTTATAAAAAACGCTGGATCAGTCTTTTTAGGCTACTGGTCTCCTGAAGCTATGGGAGACTATATCACGGGTTCGAACCATATACTACCTACAGCTGGAACAGCGAAGTTTTCATCGGCGTTATCAGTTTTTGATTTTCTTAAGAGAGTATCTGTTACTAAAGTTAACAAAAATGGATTTAAAAAGCTTGGGTCATCAGTTGTCAGATTAGCTGACTCAGAGGGCCTTCAAGCACATTCCCTTTCGATATCAGAAAGGCTTAAAGATCTTTAAAAAAAAATCAATGCCAAAACTAACCTCAATAAATATTAAGCAGGATGATTTCAATCTGCCAACCCCTGAAGTGCTCCAAGAACAAAACCTCGCTATCTATGATTTAAAGCATAGTAATTTTTTTCAACTTGTAGGATTTGAATCGTTAAATTTTTTTGTTTTAAATATCTCCTCAAAGGGCAACTCCCTTGTTTTAGAGGTAAACTCTGAAAAAGACGAAATATTAAAAACTTTTTTTCTTTCTCTAACACCACTGAGACAAATAATAAATGACTATTCTACGATTTGTGAAAGCTATTTTAATGCGGTTAAACAACTACCATTAGATAAAATCGAAGCCATAGATATGGGTCGCAAAGGAATTCATAATGAGGGTGCTCGTGTTATAATGGAAAGATTAGAGGGAAGAGTGAAAACCGATATGGAGACTGCCCGACGAATATTCACATTGGTGTATGTGCTCACGTATGAGAGATCTTAAGTGAAAAATAAATTTATTCAATCAGTGCTTTTTTGTTGTGATTTCAACTCAATCAGATCTCCCATGGCTGAGGGAATTTTTAAAAAGTTGATTGGGAATAGAATATTTGTACAGTCAGCCGGAGTTTTTGACTCAGTTGAGATAGATGGTTTTACAGTAAGAGTATGTAATGAAATCGATGTGAAGCTTAATCAGCATAGGGTTAGATCTCTTGCCGAGGTAGAGAGTCAAGGAGGCTTCGTTGGTGGTTTTGATTTAATTATTCCTATGACAAAACAGTCATTGATAGAGGTAGAGAGGTTTTCGAAATTTTGTAGTTTAGAAATTGAAAACTGGAAAATCGACGAGCCAAAGAAAAATGATCATGATATAAATGGAACAATTAAATCTTACAGGCAAACAAGAGATGTAATTTACGAGAAAATATTAACAAGGTTTCATAATTTTTTGATTTGAATAAAAAAATCTTTATTTTTTTTAAAAAAAAATATAAAAACGCATACGAAAGGGTTTTATATATGGCAAAAGAAGAAATGCTTGAATTTCCAGGCCTCGTCAAAGAATTACTACCAAACGCGACTTTCAGGGTCGAGTTGGAAAATGGACATGAAATAATTGCACATACAGCTGGTAAGATGAGGAAAAATAGAATTAGAGTTTTAGCTGGTGATAAAGTTCAGGTGGAGATGACGCCCTATGACCTTACCAAAGGCAGAATAAACTATAGATATAAGTAATTTGCTAGTACTTGGTTCAAGTAGCGTGGCTAGAAAAGGTTTGCTTTATTCTATTGGACTTATCCCAGACGAAATTCTGTCGCCTAAAATCGATGAAAACAAAAAAAAAAAGGAATTGCCACTTTGCTATGTAAAGAGAATGGCTATAGAGAAGTCAATGGCTCTAGGTTTAGTAGGAGACTCCTACCTTATAACAGCAGATACTATAGTGTCGATGGGTAGGGAAGTTTTGGATAAGACTAACAATAGAGATTTAGCAAAAACTCATTTAAGGAGGTTGTCAGGTAGGCGACATAATGTCTATACATCTTTCTGTGTAAGACATCAGGGTTTATTTCGAAATGAAACGGTCATAACTCAGCTCAAGATGAAAACAATTTCGGATCAGGAAATTGATGAATATTTAACAGGTGAAGAGTGGCTTGGGAAAGCTGGTTCATATAGCATTCAGGGAAGAGCGTTAAGTTTTTTCCCCTTTATTTCTGGATGCTTTTCCAACGTTGTCGGGCTCCCCTTGCCAAAATTAATCAATGTTCTCAGAACAATGGGTTTTTATTCTAGAAAAAATGACTGCAGAAATATTTATTGATAAATTCGGACAAGGTGATGCTGTTATCATATATGACAAGGGTATGGTAATAGACGTATTTATTGATCCACCAATTAATGCACGCTTCTATCCACCTAACACCTTTGTAAAAGCAAAAGTATTAAGAAAATTACCAAATCGTGGAGGATATTTTATATCCTTGCCAAGTGGAGAAGAAGGGTTTCTTAAATCTAAAAATCAATATGATCAGGGGAAAGTTGTGAATGTACTGTCTAAAGTTTATTTTGATTCAGAAAAGGCTCAAACGTTTACGGATCAATTGAAGCTGATCTCAAAATATTTTGTGCTTCAATTGGGTAAAAGAGGCATCTCTTTTTCAAAAAAAACTCCAAAAAGCGTTGATAAAGAGAAAGCTACCCATCTTATTGAATTCATTTTAAAAAGACATTCCAACATTTTTGTTCTTTGCAGATCGGCTATTTGTCAACTTGATTTAAAAGGAATTGAAGAAAATCTAAAGCTGATACTTGAAACGAAAGATGAAATGATAAATTCGCTAAATAAGGGAAATGAGTTTCATGATGGATTTGCAAGATGTATTTCTGCTAAAAGATTTGATTGGTCTCTGTACTTTGTAAAGGAGGAAAGGGGGATATTTGAAAGACTTGGAATTTGGGATTTATTAGAAAAACTCACAAGAAAGAAAGTGTTTTTTGGTGAGGGATCATACCTAATCCTCGAGCAAACAGATTCTTTTTATACTATTGATGTGAATTCGGGGAAAGTACTAAGTATAAGTGCAGATGAATTGAATTCTAAAGCATGTGATGAGATATATTACTTGATCCGAATATTAGGAATAGGTGGAAAGATATTGATTGATTTTTTACCCTGCTCTAAATCTATAAAGAGAAATATTCTCAATAAAATGGTAAAACTTTTTGAAAAAGATGAAGCAAGAAATATGATATGGGGGTGGACAAAGGGTGGTAGTTTTGAGTTGGTAAGAGAAAGGGATAAAACCCCCTTGAATATCATTTTGAGAAATAATTAAGATTGGACAAACAACACAACTTAATGTAATTAATCTACTGTGCCCGGGTAGCTCAGGGGTAGAGCAGCGGACTGAAAATCCGCGTGTCGGTAGTTCAAATCTACCCCCGGGCACCACTTAATTTGAATTAATGATCTATGCCACATATACGGATGCAACGGCACTCTGTTTTAATGTCTCAGGTTCAACCATTTTTCTTTTTTTGTGACCAAATTGTGGTTGCCTAAGACAGATCTGCTCTTGGAAGTATAATTTTATAGGACTCTGATAATTAAAAAAGGAAAAAAAAGGTCCTTTAATTTTTTTATTATTGAATTGTTTACTGGGCTGTAACCTTTGGTGTTAGCAAAGTTCTTGAACGATGAAGCAGAGAAAAGTGAATATCAAAAGGAGTTAGAGGAATTTCAAAAAAACAGCTAAAAATATTGTCGGGGTGCAGCTTATATTTTTGGTATTGCTTAATGCTTCATTTAGCAACATAGTGCCATTGGTTATATTATCTCTTATGTGAAATTTGCAAATAGCGTAATAATGGCTATAACGAAATACAATAACTTCTGGCACTGTTCCATATCGCTTGAAAGACAGAATATAGCTATATTGAAGACTATGAAACGATAAATCTAGCACTCCTGATTTATTTCTCAATTTCTACCATGCAAGTCTGAACGCGCTATCAGAAATATGAAAAACAAATCTATTGAAGCGTTTAATCTTGTCCAAGATCACAACAGCTAAAATATAAATGCCGTCTCATATAGAACTAAGGTTACTAAGTTATATTCATCACATCAGACTTAGGTAGCGTTATTTTTGTTTGTCTTCCTAGAATTTCAAATAGGAACGAAAGCCGTTTTTCAGGGTGTATTGTTTCAATTGCTCCGATGACCTTAGAGAATGGCCCTTTTATTACCTCAACTCTAGAGCCGATTTCGATAGATGGTTTTTTTAACAGTTTCCCGTTGTTATCACACCTAGCCTTTAGAGATTGAATGAAAGATTTTGGTACAATTTGTGGATGATTATCCATAACTAATAATCTGCTCAAGCCTAATGTATTGTTGATTGCCGACCAGTGGAATTTCTTTTCATCAAATGAAATGAATATATACCCTGGGAATAAGGGCTTTTTCTCCGTCAAGAAACTTGTCTTTTTCCTACTAGTTAACTCCACTAGTGGCATAAATGTTGTACAACCTTGTCTCTCGAGATTTTTCGTTGCTATAAAAAATGAGTTGGGCTTATATTGTGCTACAAACCAGTTATGGCCGTTACAGCTTTCCAAATTTAAGTTCCAAACATTATATTATTAGTTATAAATCATACTTATCATCACTAAAATCCGTTGTCATCATTTTATGGCAAACATCTCAAAATAAAAATACAACTGTTTTTATTGCTATAGTCTTTTTAAAGAGCGTAAGAAGAATTGATTTGTTTCGAAACTGGTTTAGCTTTTTATCTCTAGGTCGGTATTATTATTAAGAAATTCAGTTATTTGCTTCATCGCATGCTCAATAGTGCAATTATCTGTTGAAATTCTTAAGTCGCAAGTAACTGGATCTTCAAACATTATATCACGTCCCACTATATCGTTGGACAAGATCTTGTTATTTTTATAGACACCCTTAAAATCATTTATTTTTGCTGTTTCATAATCTTTTTCTAAATAAATCTCTATATATTGTTTAAAGTTATTCCTGCAGAAGTATCTTAGTTTTTGAAAAGGTGAGATGTTGCACACAATGGTGATAATATTTTCGTTTTCTAATAGATAAGCACCATAGATTATTCTTTTTATATTTTCTTCTCTAGCTTTTCTAGAATAACCAAGATCATTGTTAAAAAAATCTCTAACGATATCGCCATCAATCAACCGAACTTTATTTCCCGTTTTAGATATTTGTGAAAACAACAAATTGCCCAACGTAGATTTTCCTGATCCAGAAATTCCAATTAGCCAGATGATCATATGACACTCTTGATAATTAAGCTTAGACCAAATATCAAAATTATATATGCAAAAAGCTTATCAAAGAGCTTCAGGCTAAGATTTTTGAAAACAAATTGTTCTGTTACAATAAAAGTTGCTATTCCTAACAGAAGAAAAGTAGGGTCAAATTTGAGTCTCTGCTGCGTTAAAAAAATGATAGAAAGTTGGATTATTGCTAATAAAAAATATGCGGTAGCCATTGTTGCCCTTTTCATATCTTTATCATAATCAAGGATAAAAATCTTCATGGATAATATCGAGCCACCCAAATTAGTAAAGCCATGAATTACCCCTAAGAAAGTGAATACAGCAATATCTTTTTTTAACAAAAAACTGAAAACTTTTTCAATTTTTTGAGTGGTATTTTTTAGAGCTAACATCACCATAAATATGCCTAAAATTAGGCTAATATCAAAACTAAAATATAAGGATAGATACAGACAAATACCAGTCGAGGGAATGGAGAAAAAAAGAAGAAGTTTGATGAAGTTCCAATCTACTATTTTTCCATTGTTATAGATCTGAAGGCAGTTAATTAAAAGTGACAATGGTAACAAATGAGACAGTGTCTCAACAAAAGAATAACCTAATATAAGTAATGTTGGTGTTCCTAATAAAAGTACTCCTACTCCAAATATGGATTGAACAAAGCAAACTATTACAATAGTGGTGTAAAGTAAAAGCTCCAAATCAGATAGATCCTTTTTCTTTTTTTAAAAATATTATTAATTTTCTTCAAGCACACTCACCGAAAGAACAACATAATTTTTAAAGTTTTATTTCTCACTCTGCTCTTATAAAACTAGGTTTTTTTTAACATGTTTCTTACGAGTTGTATACAGCTATAGGGATGCTTGCCGACAGCAGTTTCTTCAGACAGTTGAATGCCATAAATACCCTCTGTAATGGTGTTATATAAATCTATTATCTCTGGTATCGATGGGACAGGGTTGTGTTCCATATTTTTAAGAAATTGTGTTGCCAAAAATGTTTTTACTCCGTGCACCTTAGCTATACTTAAGATATGCTTCTGGTAAGACGGTATATTTTCCAGACCTACTTCAGTTGATAGGTCTCCTCTGTCAATTAATATAAAGTCGGTATTATTTAAAATTTCGTTAAGATTCTCAACGGCAGCCTTCGTCTCAACCTTTGTAATAATTTGTACATTCTGGTTAACAAGCTCTTTAGCACTTTTTATATCTTTCAAGTTTCTAACAAACGATAGACCGATAAATTGTAAATCCATCTTATTTGCTAATTCAATAAGTTTGATGTCTTTATCAAAAAGGAAGGGAATATCCTTATGAATTCCCCTCACATGCATTCCTTTATTGTTTAGAAGAAGACCTTCGGATTTAGAAAGAAAGGTAATAATTTCATGCTCTTGATTTACTTTCATAACTTCAAATTCATAAGTCGAGTCATTTGCCCAAACTTTGTCTCCTTTCTTAATATATTTAAAAAAGTTAGCAAAGTTGGTCTGTTGGAAATTTAATTCAAATGGTTCTCCAACTTTTAGTTTTATAGGTTCGTTTATATTATTTGTTCTGATTTTATTGCCTGGCAAATCCATAAGAATTAATGCATCTTTTCTCTCTCTTCTTATTTTTTCTATATACTCTTTTATATGAGATATGCTTCCATGTGCACCATTTACGCGGAAAATTAAATCATCTGAATATACTTTATTTATCGGATATTGGTTTAAAAGAGATGGCCCTACAGTTGCAATTATCTTTTCCATTGAAATCCTTTCATGAGTTTATAAATATATTTTTGCCTAAGCTCATTACAGCCTTCGATACTTCTTCTCTCATGAATCTGGCTGGAGGCATTTCGCCTCGTTTTAACAAAAGTCTTATTTGGGTTCCACTTATTTTTTCCTTATATTTAGATTCATGTGAACAAGAGTTTTCTGTAACCACATGTCCACAAAAATTACAATAAACTGGTTCCTTCATTAAAAGTATTTTAATGCCTATATTATATCCGTTCATTTTTAATTTATTAATCAACGAGTGGGCTTCATAATCTCCATAATAGTTTGACACCCCAGCATGATCTCTACCTACTATAAAGTGAGTGCAACCAATGTTCTTTCTTAGTATCGCATGATGTATTGCTTCTTTAGGCCCTGCATATTTCATAGAGGTTCTAAGAGGTTTCATAAAGACATTTAATCCAGAATAATAATTCTCTATCATCGCTTCATAACCGTTTAGCACTGCTTTTTCAGTAAAGTCACCTTTCTTCTTCCATCCAGTTAAGGGATTTATAAACAATCCATCAAAAAGCTCCAAAACAGTTCTTTGAAGATATTCGTGCGCTCTATGGATAGGATTTCTTGTCTGGAACCCAACTATTGAGTCCCATCCTTTCCCCTTCAATTGAGATTTTATTATCTCAGCAGACTCGATATAGTTTCGCATAACCTTTTCATTTATTTTAATCTTGCCAGCAACCCTGTATTTTGATTTTGTCATTTCTTGTTTTACACCGGGGTGTTCTTCATCTTCTGTTCCATAAAGAGCTTTTATGTAAGCTTGTTGATCTAACTCATAAAAACCATCTACCTCTAAACTACCAACACCCTTGTGATCAAATTCAAGCGACATAATATCTATCTGACTTTTTCGGAAGTAAATTTCATAAGGGACGTCTAGAGATATAGGAATTGTCCATGGCGAACCATTTAACAAATAGAGGTCATTCAATACACTATTAATTTCCTTACATGACATGAACCCGTCTAAAGGATTAAACAACCCCCCCGCAATGTTTAAGCAATCCAAAAACTGCTCAGATTTTAGTTTCAAGGTCGTCATGATTTTACCACCTGAATAATCGCATTACCTTCAGTAAAAAATAGTTATAAGATTTAAAACTAAAATCTTTTATAATTCATATTACGCACATATTAAACGCCTAATTCAATATCGTTACAAAATTTAAAAAAGTTTTGATAGAGTCCGCCCTTTTGAGGGCACTTGAAAAAGATTATAAATTGTTGATAATAATGTACTTAAATAATATCATTGGATGTATAAAAAAGATAAGATTTGCATTCCAAAAATAAATGAGATTTGAACAACTTCCTATAGTTTTTTTGCAAGGGGCTGGTAGATCCGGTTCAGATTTATTGAGGACTCTGTTAGACAATCACGACGAAATAGTTGTTCTGCCATTCAATGATAAATTTAGTTCCGTTTGGATCCAGAACAAACTTAATAATGAAAGTAGCATTGATGATGTAGTCGATAAGGTTCTTTACTCCTCAAAAATCGTCAACTTTAAGCAAGATTATTTTATAAATATGGGTGCTAGACAAGATTACTCCATGATAAATTGGAAATTATATGAAAAGTTTTTCAGGCAATATTTATCCAAAAATCATGTTTGCTCTCGTAACACACGAATTGCCATTTATTACGCTTTCGCAAAAGTTCTAAAAAAGGATTTCCAAAAACTTAAAATAATTGTTGCTGATGGTTACTATAGTGACTATACGAGCTTTATAATTAAAGATTTTCCAGAAGCTCGATTTATTCACATCTTAAAAGATCATAGGTCTAACATTCACTCTCTTAAGGAATATTATAGACAAGCTCTGGGTACCATGAACCCAATTTCCGGGACAATAAGAAACGTATTTTTTCATATTCTGAACGACTATATGGTGACAAATATGAAAATGCTTCATCGAAATCAAAAAACTTTTAAAGATAGGCTAAAGATTGTAAAGCATGAGGAGATTTTGACTGCCCCAAAAAGAACCATTTCAAGTCTATGTCGCTGGTTGGGCGTGGAGTTCAACAAAAATCTGCTCAAAACCACTAGAATTGGTAAGCCAAGCATTTCGAGTAGTGCATTTAATGACACTGGTATAACTGGAATAAACCCTGAAATTGCTTTTCGCTGGAGAACTCAAATGTCTTCTTCTGAAATTAGAATGATAGAGTTTTTATTTGAGAATAGCATGAACGCCTTAGGGTATAAAGGTGTCTTCCCTAAGTCATTTTCAAATAAAATATTGGCTCTATTTGCTTGCTTTCTACCTTGGAAAGGAGAAATTCTTCCTCATAAAGAGGCACTAAAGCGATCTAGATTTGGTAAGAGAGGTCTTTCATTTTGGTTTTTTATGAAATTTTTTGTATATACTATCAACAATCTGCTCATGTATCCGATTAATAGAGGAAGGCTTATATTTTACTTGCTTTCAAACAGATATACATTTTAGTCTCGTTCATTACAGTCCTATTAAAAACTTCATATTAAGTGGCATCTTACTTCTTTAATTTTTCTTGCCGAAAAATGACTAATAATATAGTGTTCAAAAATGAGCAACCTCATGATTGTTCTGATTTTTAATTTTTTTCCAGAATACGGCTTTCTAAAAAGGGAGCCGGTGCGGTAGCTTTGGAGATCACTATTGGTTAGCCAAAAAGAAAAAAGATTGGCAGATGCCAGCTTTAGGTTATTACATTTGATTAGCACAAGGCCCGAGTTGTCTACGAGGAAAATAGCTGAAAAACTCGGTGTTTCGAATGGGTATGCATACTATATATTAATGGCTTTGATCGAAAAAGGATTTGTCAAGCTAGATAATTTTAAATCCAGTAAAACAAAAAAACAGTACGTTTACCTTCTAACACCTAAAGGTATCAGAGAAAAAAGCGTCTTAACCATTGGATTCATTAAAAGGAAAAAAAGGGAATTTGAGGAACTTCGAAAAGAGATAGATGCATTGGAAAGAGAAACTAAGTTGTCAACCAAAATCAAATCTTAAATAAAATAAATTTATACAAACAATGAATTTCAGAGAGATTAAATGTTTTAAAGCTTATGATGTAAGAGGTATCATTGGAAAAGGATTTGACGAGGATGTTGTATACAGGGTTTCAAGATCCTTAGCTCAATATTTAGAGGCGAAGAAAATCGTCGTCGGTTTTGATGCACGACAAACTTCCAAAAGTTTTGCAGAAACTGCATCGCAGGGTGTGATGGATGCTGGTTCAGATGTATTAGAAATTGGAATGGCAGGTACTGAAGAAATGTACTCAGCAGTAAATCAATTTTCAGCGTGCGCTGGTATTGAAGTAACCGCCTCTCATAATCCCCTAGAATATAACGGGCTAAAGATGGTTAAGTATGGAGCAGCTCCACTAGATAATGAAATTGAACTTTTGAAAATCAGAGATTTATCAGAACATGGCATTTGGCTAGATAGGAAAAAGGGAGGGTATAAAAATATATCTCAAGAAGCGAGGAGTAAATATGTGGATAAAGTACTTAGTTTCGTAGATTTAGACTTTTCAAAACCATTAAAAGTAGTCGTTAATTGTGGCAACGGTGCAGCGGGACCTACTCTGGGTAAAATTATAAAAAAGCTACATTTCAAAAATAGAAAAATAATATTTTATGAATTTTTGAATCAACCTGATCCAAATTTCCCAAAGGGCATTCCTAATCCTTTGCTGAAGGAAAATCAGGAGTTAACAGGTAATTTAGTGAAACAGAAAAAAGCAGATTTTGGTGTTGCCTTTGACGGTGATTTTGATAGGTGTTTTTTCTTTGATAAAGATGGTAAGTTCGTGCCGGGGGAGTACGTGGTCGGACTGCTGGCAGAAGCTTTTCTTTTGAAGGATAAGGATTCTACTATAATTTATGATCCAAGAGTTATTTGGAATACTGAGGATATAATAAAGAATAATAGAGGAATTGGAATTTTATCAAAGACGGGGCACTCTCATTTTAAAGCTTTAATGCGAAAATACGATGCGATTTATGGCGGTGAAATTTCTGCTCATCACTATTTTAGAGACTTTTATTATTGTGATAGCGGTATGATTGCTTTTTTGCTTATGTTGGATTTTCTTGGTAAAAGTGATAAGACTTTAGGAGGTCTGATTAATGAAAGAATTGCAAAATTTCCAAGTAGTGGGGAAATAAACTTTGAGGTAGCTAACCCAGATAAAATATTGACCTCGATAACCGAAAAATTTAGCCCAGTTTCAGTCGTCGAAAAGATAGATGGAGTTAGTTTTTCTTTTGAAAACTGGCGATTTAATATTCGTAAATCAAATACTGAGCCCCTTATTAGATTAAATATCGAGTCTAATGAGTCTTATCAAATCGTAGAGACTAGGCTCAAAATGATATCAAAATTAATAAACGAATTTGATCAGTGATTTATTCGCCTGCAACTAAATATTCCATTTAAATCGCAAGCGTTTTACTAGTATCGAAAATTTTTGAGCCTGTTATAATGGCGAATGTTGGATTAAGATTGAAAGAAATATTAAACTGTAAAAAAAGTGAAGAAACAAGTTAAGAAAGCGGTTTTTCCAGTCGCTGGTCTTGGAACTCGATTTCTGCCAGCAACAAAAGCAATGCCCAAAGAGCTTCTGCCCATAGTGGACAAACCTTTGATCCAGTATGCCGCTGAAGAGGCTGTGGAAGCGGGAATTGATACTTTAATATTTGTGACTGGAAGAAATAAGAGAGCTATTGAAGATCATTTTGATGCAAATAGTGAATTGGAGAATACTTTAACTGAAAAAGGTCAGTTCGCTCAATTAGAGAAGGTTCATAATATTTTGCCTGCAGGTGTTGAGTGTATTTTCGTTCGGCAAGCTAGGCAGTTGGGTCTTGGGCATGCAATACTATGTGCTGAAAGAACTGTAGGAAGCGAACCTTTTGCAGTCTTATTGGCAGATGATTTTTTAACAGGCTCTAAGAGTGGCATGATGAAAAGTTTAGTACACAGATATCACCAAAGTGGGAACGCTCAGATATCTGTTTTACCAATAACTGGAAAAGAGATCTCAAAATATGGAGTTGTGGTACCAAAAGTAAAAACAAATATAGTTTTAGGATTAATAGAAAAGCCAGATTTTGAAAGTGCACCATCAGATCTTGCCTCTGTTGGTAGATATGTGTTGCCTCCAAAGATTTTTGAAATATTAAAAAAAATAAATGCAAAAAAAGGTGAGGAAATTCAGTTAGCAGATGCAATTCATCAACTTGCAAAAAGTGAGACTATTGAGTCAATCAAAATTCAAGGACAAAGATTCGATTGTGGCTCTGTAGATGGATATATGAGAGCAATTGAGTATGAGTATAAAAAAAGGAAGAAATCAAGTTGAAACCAATTATACCCGTTTTATTAGCAGGGGGTGCAGGATCAAGATTATGGCCTCTCTCGAGAAAATCTTACCCTAAGCAATTTTCAAATCTGATTGGTTCTAATTCTTTATTTCAACAGGCTGCCTTAAGATTATCCGCTGGAAAAGAGCTAAAGTTTTTGCCTCATATAGTTTTAACAAATTCAGACTATAGGTTTATTGTAACCGAGCAGTTGCTTGAAATAGGGATAAATCCGGGGCCAATTTTGATTGAACCAAGTGTTCGCAACACCGGCCCTGCAATATTAGCGGCTAGTCTATATGCTTATGAATCAGATACAGAATCTATACTGTTCATATCTCCATCAGATCATAAAATAAGTGAAGTTGAGAAACTTCATGAATGTATATCGATAGGAGCCGAAGAGGTTCAAAGAGGAAATTTAGTTACTTTTGGTATTTCGCCAACTAGGGCGGAGACAGGTTACGGATATTTAGAAACATCTACAATAACTCAAAGAAGTGCCCTTAAGGTAGATAAGTTTATAGAAAAGCCTGAGAAAAAAATTGCAGAGAAAATGTTTGAAAAATCAAATTTTCTATGGAATTCAGGAATGTTTATGTTTCGCTCCAAAGATATCATCAAAGCCTTTGAGAATCACTGCGTTAACTTAATTGAACCAGTTTCTGACTCCGTAACTAATGGTGTTAAAGATTTAGGTTTTTACAGATTACAATCAGAGGCTTGGTCAATTTGTCAAAATATAAGTATTGATTACGCTATTATGGAAAAGGCACCCAACGTAGTTGCTGTACCTTTCAGTGGAACTTGGTCTGATTTAGGCGGTTGGGACTCGGTATGGGAAAAGATGGATCGAGATAAAAATGGGGTTGCGCTTTCTTCAAATGCACATGCCATCCAGTGCATTAATAGTCTCTTACGCTCGGAAAATGAAAACCAAGAGATTGTTGGTCTAGGTTTAGAAAACATAATTGCAGTGGCTATGCCAGATGCTGTCTTGGTAGCTAATAAAGATAATTCTCAAGATATAAGAATGATTGTCCAAAGCCTCAAACATAAAAACATTTCCCAATCTGAAGTTTTTCCCAAGCACCATAGGCCATGGGGTTGGTTTGAACAACTTACAATAGGAACTAGGTTTCAAGTAAAACGAATTATGGTTAAATCCGGAGCAGCTCTAAGTCTTCAAAGCCATCATCACCGCTCTGAGCACTGGGTTGTTGTAGAGGGAACCGCAAAGGTTACGGTAGAGAAGAATGTCCAATTACTATCAGAAGGTGAGTCAGTTTATATTCCGCTAGGCAAGAAACATAGGCTAGAGAATCCAGGCAAGGTTCAAATGATACTCATTGAAGTGCAGACGGGAATATATTTAGGAGAAGACGATATTATAAGATATGAAGATAATTATTCCCGTATTTGATATTAAAAGTATAAGCAATTGGAAAATTTTTGAGTATACCAATTCTAAATAAAGCAGATTTACGGATTGGTGTTATCGGTTTGGGTTACGTTGGGTTACCTCTCGCTGTTGAGTTTGGAAAAAAACGGGCCGTAGTTGGCTTCGACATTAATGAAGCGAGGATTGCACAGCTTATTTCAGGCGAAGATAAGACCCTTGAGGTCTCCGATTATGAATTAAAGCAAGCAGAGTATCTGTCTTTCACCACTTCATTGGAAAAGCTTAAAAATTTAAACTGTTACATCATAACAGTTCCAACTCCCATAGATATTGAAAAGAACCCTGATATGACTATGCTTTTTAAAGCTAGTGAAATAATCGGTGGCATTCTAAATCAAGGAGATTTGGTTATTTATGAGTCTACTGTGTATCCCGGGGCAACAGAGGAAGAATGCGTACCAATTCTTGAAAAATATTCTGGTTTAAAGTACAACGAAGAATTTTATTGTGGTTATAGTCCAGAGAGAATTAATCCAGGGGATAAAGAGCATAGACTAACGGCAATAAAAAAAGTGACCTCTGGTTCAACGCCTGACATATCTATATTAGTTGATGCTCTATATAATGAAATAATAGTCGCAGGCACACATATGGCAAGCAGTATACGAATAGCTGAAGCAGCAAAAGTTATTGAGAACACTCAAAGAGATTTAAATATAGCACTCACTAATGAGCTGGCTATTATATTTAATAAATTAGGAATTGATACCCAAGCAGTATTGAAAGCTGCTGAGAGTAAGTGGAATTTCCAGCCTTATAAGCCGGGGTTAGTAGGGGGGCATTGTATTGGAGTTGACCCTTATTATCTTTCATATAAAGCTTCAAGATCTGGTTATGTGCCTGACATTATACTGGCCGGACGAAGGCTTAATGATAACATGGCTAAATATGTAGTTGCTCAATTAATTGGTGAAATGACCCATCGGAAAATTAAAATTAAAGGTGCAAACCTATTGATAATGGGGCTTACCTTTAAAGAAAATTGCCCCGACTTAAGAAATACGCAAGTAATAAATATTTTTTTGGAGCTTTGTAAAGAGCAATGCCAAGTGGATGTCTATGATCCTATGGTAACACCAGAAGAAGCAAAAAGAGAATGTGATATTGATCTTATCGAAAATTTTCAGGATAAAATTTACGATGGAATAATAATAGCAGTAGCTCATGACCAATTTAAGGAAATGGGATTAAATAAAATTAGAAGCCTTGGTAAACAAAATCATGTCTTATATGATCTGAAATGGACATTTACCCGACACGAAACAGATCTTCGACTTTAAGATAACCAATGTATCTTAAAATAAAAAAGAAATTGGAAGAAAAGCCAGCGACTTGGCTAGTGACAGGCGTTGCTGGTTTTATTGGAAGCAATTTATTAGAGGTATTATTAGAGTTAAATCAGCGTGTTATAGGCATTGATAATTTTTCAACTGGCTACAAAAAAAATTTAAATGATGTAAGGAAAGTAGTAGGGGCTAGTTTCTGGAAAAATTTCCATTTTATCGAAGGAGACATCTGTAGAATTGAGGATTGCTACGCTTCGATGAAATGGAGAGGTGGTAGCGAAATGGATGAAGAGAATTCTTATTCAAATCAAAAAGATGTTGATTTTGTTTTGCATCAAGCAGCATTAGGGTCGGTTCCTCGCAGCATTGAAGATCCTATTAATACAAATAAGTCTAATGTTGAGGGGTTTCTAAACCTTCTTACGGCTGCCCGTGACTCTAAAGTAAAATCTTTTGTATATGCGTCCAGTAGCTCTGTTTATGGTGACTCCGTTAGCATGCCAAAGGTTGAATATAAGATCGGGTCACCTCTATCTCCCTACGCCGTTAGTAAATATGTAAACGAATTATATGCAAGCAATTTTGCGAGGCATTTTGGACTAAAATTAATTGGACTTCGATATTTTAATGTCTTTGGGAAAAGACAAGATCCTGGGGGAGGCTATGCTGCAGTCATACCAAAATGGACAAAGAAAATTCTAAATGGGGATGCTGTTAGTATTTATGGGGATGGAGAAACTACTAGAGATTTTTGTTATGTAGAAAATGCCATTCAGGCTAATATCTTAGCGGCTACATCAGAAAAAGTAGGATTGGAAAATGAAGTATTCAATGTTGCCAAAGGAACGCAGACCTCTCTAAATCAATTGTTCCATAAAATAAAAAACACTCTCAGGCAAGGCAAAATAGAGTATGTACAAAAACCTGTTTATTCCGATTTCAGAGCTGGTGACGTAAGAAATTCTCTTGCAAACATAGAGAAAGCAAAAAGATTACTTGGTTATAATCCTCAAAAGGATCTTGATGAAGGCTTGAAAGAGTCAATACCTTGGTACATAAATAACCTGCAAATGTAGATAAGTAAATTTAGAAGACCTTTGTCGGGAAGGTTTGTAGAACAAAAAAAATGAAAAATAAATCTCAACAAACTTTAATTTACTTAATTAACCAGATATGGAAAAGCTTAACTAAGCGTAGAAAGGTTCACTTTTTACTTGTTTTAATTTTGACGATTTTCACGTCATTTTCAGAACTATTGAGTATCGGTGCTTTAATTCCCTTTTTGACTGCTTTAACAGATCCCAATTTAATCTTTTCTAGAGCATCACTAAAACCAATTTTTCTATTTTTAGATATTAATAGTCCTGAAGAAATATTGCTACCGTTAGCCATTTCTTTCGGTTTGGCGGCAATTTTTGCAGGAGGGATGAGACTTTTTCAGACTTGGGTAAATCTCAGAGCGGTATATGCTGCAGGTGCAGATTTGAGTGAAAAAGTTTATCGTCATACTTTATATCAACCATACTCTTTTCACGTGTCTCGAAACAGTAGCAGTATAATAAATACCGCATATAATAAAACAGATAGCGCTGTTGGTAATTGTATACTCCCATTAGTAAACATTATAACCTCTGGTGTTATTCTTATTTCGATAATGTCGGCTTTAATATTAATAGACCCATTTGTAGCTTTTTCAGCATTAATAGCTTTCGGATCTGTTTATCTAGTTATTGTAAAAATCATCAGAAAACGTCTTAGAAATAATAGCAAAATCATAGCGAGGGAGACCGATAGAGTAGTGAAAACATTACAGGAGGGTTTAGGTGGAATTCGGGATGTATTGATTGATGGTAGCCAAGAGGTTTATTGCAAAATTTATAATCAGGCCATTCGATCAACTTCAAGTGCCCAAAGCGTAAACGGATTTATATCGGCGTCTCCCCGATTTGTAATAGAGGCGATTGGCATGGTTCTTATATCAGTCTTGGCATTTTTACTTGTTAACCGAGCTGAGGGGAGTAATTCTGTAATTCCCGTTCTCGGAACGTTAGCATTTGGTGCACAACGTATGCTTCCCGCCGTACAACAAATTTATTTTTCTTGGTCTAGTTTAATAGGAAGTTATGCTTCTCTAAAAGATGTCGTGGAACTTTTACAACAAACTCTACCAGACCTTGCAAACGAAAAAGTTGAGCCTTTAAGCTTCAAGAAGTCTATAGACCTTGAGAACATTGACTTTAAATATAAAGAAGGGCTACCCAATGTTTTAAATAAGATTAATTTAACTATCCCGAAGGGGACAAAATTAGGAATTATCGGTACTACAGGAAGCGGAAAAAGTACTTTGCTTGATATTATTATGGGTCTTTTAAGTCCAACTTGCGGGGTACTAAAAGTTGACGGAAATAAAATCGATAAAAAGACTATGCGTGCCTGGCAAAAAAACATAGCACATGTACCTCAATTCATTTATTTATCCGATACTACTGTTGAAGAAAATATAGCGTTCGGAGTGCCAGAAGATAAGATTGACCATGACTTAATAAAAGAGGTAGCACTGCGAGCTCAAATATCAGAAACGATTGAGTCAATGCCTGATCGTTATAAGACGATCGTTGGGGAAAGAGGTATTAGGCTATCTGGTGGTCAAAGACAAAGGATTGGAATTGCCAGAGCGCTTTATAAGAATGCAGGTATTATTATTTTTGATGAGGCAACTAGTTCACTTGATAATAAAACGGAATATCAAGTTATGGAACAAATTTCTAAAGTTTATGACAAAATCACTATTGTGATTATTGCTCACAGGCTGAGTACGTTAAATGGGTGTGATTCAATTATAGAGATTGAAGATGGGAAAATTGTGAGGATAGGTAAATATAGTGAAATTTTGGAAATAAAGAAAATCGTTTAAATTTTGTTAATATATTTACTTATGATGAAAAATGGGCTTAGAAAGGACGAGGTTTATAAATTTTTTAAACGGCCGACTGGTAAAGTTAGTTAATATCAAAAAACCACAAGCAAGTTGAAAAATAAATTTATTACATTGGAAATTGATAAATGAATAATGGGAAGAATATGATAGATAAAATTTTAAAAAGCACTAATCCATATGTTATCGCAGAAATAGGTATAAACCATAACGGTGATATACACTTAGCTAAAGAAATGATTGATGCTGCAAAAGAGAGTGGAGCTGATTGCGTAAAGTTACAAAGCTTTTCCGTAGATAAGTATATTTCACCAAGTGCAGGTAAAGCTGACTATCAAAAACAGGATCAGTTTTCGGATAAGAGCCAGAAAGAGATAATAAAGAGTTGCGAAATAACTTTGGAGCAAACTTCGGATCTTTTTGATTACTGTAAAAAAGAAAAAATTGACTTTCTATCAACGCCTTTTGAAGTTTGGAGTCTTAGAGATCTTATTTCTCTTAAACTCGAAGCTATAAAGGTTAGCTCTTGTAATTTAACCAATATTCCATTTTTAGAGGAATTAGCAGATAGTAAACTGCCTGTTCTACTCTCGTCGGGTATGGCAAGCTTTAACGAGGTGATTGAGGCTGTTAAAATATTCCAACGCTCTAAATCTCCTCTCCTTTTATTTCAATGTACCTCTAACTACCCATCGAAGCCCGAAAACGCAAACTTGCGGGTGCTTAATACATATCAAAGAGTTTTTGACGTCCCCGTTGGTCTTTCGGATCACACTCCTACAAACACAACCTCCATTGCAGCTATTGCTCTGGGAGCAGTCGCTATTGAGAAACACTTTACCTTGTCAAGAAAGTTGCCCGGAATAGACCAGAAAGCTTCGTTAGAACCATCTGAACTTAAAGCGCTCATATTTGATCTGAGGGAGTGTAAATTAGCGTTAGGCTCGTATCTCAAATTCCAAACTAAGGAAGAAGAGAATACGTCAAAGGTCTTAAGACGAAGTTTGATAGCATCTAGAGATATAAAAGAAGGAGAAAAGTTTCATGAGGCGTTAGTAAAAGTAATGAGACCTGGCAATGGATTGCCTCCTTCTTTTCTACCAATGCTTGTCGGAAAAAAATTGTCGAGACCAATAGGAGAAGGAACACCATTATCTTTGGATGACTTTCTTAGTGTTTAAAAATTATTATTAAAAGGAGATTTTGACATGAAGTTTATCTGTATTGGAGCTGGATCGATTGGAAAGAGGCACATTCGAAATTTAATTTCTATTGGAGTAAGCCCCTCAGAAATAACTGCAGTTGATCCTCGTGAAGATAGATTGCAGGAGGTAACAAATATTGGTGTAAAAGCTACATATTCAAATCTAGAAACAGCATTGGTTTCAGGAAGTTTTGATGCAGGGATAATATGCTCTCCAACCAATTTGCATATAAGCCAAGGAATAACACTGGCGCAAAAAGGCATTCATATATTGATGGAAAAGCCGTTAGCGGATAACCTGGAGGACATTGATAAGTTTAAAGACACTATAGAAAAAAATAATGTAGTTGTGTTAATGGCTTATATTTTTCGCTTCTCTCCCTTAACGTTGAAAGTCAAGGAACTAATAAAAAATCAAGCTGTTGGAAAGGTTCTTTTTGTGAGAGGTGAGTTCTCAGAATATCTACCAGATTGGCATCCTTACGAAGATTATAGATCTTTTTATATGGCAGAGAAGAAGCAAGGAGGAGGTTCGATATTAGACCAAAGCCATATAATGGATCTTATACATTTTTTATTTGGTGGATTCAAAAGTGTTTATGCTCTTAATGGTAATCTAAGTAGCCTAGAGGTTAATTCAGATGATTTCTCTGAATTAACTGTAACTTTAAAAAATGGAATTGTAGCATCTATTCACACTGATATGTTTGGACGTGATCACAAAAAGGAACTGGAAATAAAGGGAGAAAAAGGCAATATATATTGGAATTCAGGTGATAATAAAGTAACACATTACTGTTCAGAAAAGAAAATAACCTCTGTGTACCAAAAATTTTCTTCAGATTTTAACCTCAACTATATAGACGAGTTGAAGCATTTCATAAGATGTTGTAAAGGATCCGAAAGTCCCTTGGCTTCTTTACAAGATGGCATAGAGACTATGGAATTAATACTAGCAGCTTATAAATCTGTAGAGACTAAATCACTAATTGAAATTTGATTACTTGACTTGCTATCTTTCAACAAGTTGTTTCCAAAACACTTCCGTGTCTTCAGCCTTTAAACAGTGTTTAGAAATTGGTGTGAAAAGAATAGAGGTTTCCGCTCCTCATCAATACCAGTCAATAGAAGAACTTAAAGAGACCTTAGTTAGGTTTCGAAACTTAGGGTGTGAAATAACATTACATAACTATTTTCCTGCACCCAAAAACGAATTTATATTGAATATAGCATCACATGATAAAATTGATATTCAAAGGGCTAAAACATTAGTGACAAATGCTTTGGAATTATCTTGTTTAATTAGTTCTCCACTTTATGGGCTTCACCCTGGATACTTATCCCAAGCAACGAGAGTTGAGAAAGGCAATTTTGTATTTACGAATAAAGTAAGTTCATATTCCAATGCGCTTGATAATGCCGTCATGTTTATTTCTAACTTTGCAAGCCAATTTAAAAGAAGGCGAGTAAAATTACTTGTAGAGAATTTATTTCCAGAGCCAGATAATAATCATTCATTGTGTTGTACTTTTGACGAGATATGTGAGTTTATGATGCAGACCCCAAAGGGAGTAGGTCTTCTTCTAGATTTGGGTCATTTGAATGTTTCTAGTAAAATTAGAGATTTTAATCGTGAATTATTTCTATATAAATATCTTGAGGCATTTGCCGATAGAGTTTTCGAAGTACATCTATCAGAAAATAACGGTATCTTGGATGAACATCTGGCTATTAAAGAAAAAAGTTGGCAGTTGAATGCTATAAAATTAATTGAGCAAACTAAACTCGAAAATAACGCAGAAAGGATTTACTGTATAGAAGCAAGAAATTCAAATTTAGAAGAGTTAAAGCATAGTGTTTATTTGGTAAACGAAGCAATTTCCTAGCTAGAGATCTTAAAATTGGAAAATAGTAGTATAAATAAGTAGAAAAGTTATATTAAAAAAGCCATATAAAAGAAGTCAAAAGATTTATAAAGTAGTGTCTAGGGCTTGAATAGCGGATATCTTTAAATTTCTTTGGATTGTTTCTTTGTTAAATTTTCTGCGCATGCGATAAAATTAGGAAAATAAAATAATATAGAATGAAATATATTCCAGTAGCATCTCCAGTTATAAAAGAAGAAGAAGCAAGAGCGGTTTATGACGTTGTGAAGTCTGGTTGGATTAGTATGGGTAAAAAAGTACAAGAGTTTGAAAATATGGTTTGTGAATATACTGGGTCCAGATATTCGATTGCTATGAATAATGGAACTTCAACCTTGCATGCTATACTTATGGCACTTGATATTGGTCCTGGAGATGAAGTAATTATCCCAACATTGACCTATATATCGTCGGCTAATGTCGTTCTTTATCAAGGGGCCACACCTGTTTTTTGTGATAATGATCCTTTGACATATAACGTCACAGTAGAAAGTGTAAGAGAAAAAATAAGTTCGAATACAAAAGCAATTATGACAGTGGATATGAAGGGCCTGCCCGTAGATTTTGATGCTTTCAAAGAATTGGGTTCAGAAACAGGTATTCCTTTTATATCTGACAGCGCAGAGTCTTATGGCTCCATATATAAAGGAAGCTTTGTCGGTTCTCAAGCTACTGCTCATTCTTTTAGTTTTTTTGCAAACAAGAATATAACTACAGGTGAGGGTGGGATAGTTACTACGAATGACCACGAATTATTTAAAAAACTAAAAATAATAAGAAATCAAGGGCAGGAAGGTAGATACAACCATACATTACTTGGTAATAATTACAGAATGACTGATATTTTAGCTGCCTTAGGCGTAGAACAACTTAAGCGTATTGACACAATATTGGAGAAAAAAGTTTCTATCGCTAACTTTTATTCTAAAGAAATCGGAAAAATAGATGGGATTCGGACACCTTATGTCCCATCTTATGTTGGGAGACCTAGCTGGTATAATTATTCTATAAATTTAAGTCCGGAAAGGAGAGATTGCTTATTAAAATATTTTGAGAAAAATCAAATTGAGACTCGTTTATCTTTTCCTCCAATCCATATCCAGCCATTTTATTTCAAGAAGTTTGGATTGAAAGCGAATGAGTTTAAGGAGGCTATAAAATGCTTTCAAACATTTGTTGATATACCAATTTGGGCAGAGATGAAACAAGAAGAACGGAGTTGTGTAGTTAACCTTCTGAAAAAATTTATGTCTGAAGAGGGTGTCCTTTGAGTTCATTGCTAATCATCGGTGCCGGTGGGCACTCGAGACCAGTGATCTCTACCGCAAAGAGTTTAGGCTTGTGGAATATTTTGGGAATTTTGGACCTTGGATATAAGGGTCTCAACGAAACAATATTAGGCGTGCCTATTTTAGGCTCTATTAGTTTACTTTCCAGATATAAAGCTTCTGATACTTACATTTTTATCGCTGTTGGAGATGGTAGGCTTCGATATGAGCTTAGATTAGATTCTACGTTAAGATCTTTTGAGACTATTAATATTATTCATAATAGTGCTCTTATTGATAAATCGGCAAAAATTGGACGCGGTAATTTTATTGGTCCTTTTGCTAATATCGGACCTGAAGTAGAGATAGGTGATTTTAATATCATCAACAGCTACGCAAATATCGAACATGAAACTTCAATCGGCAATTTCTGCGAGGTTGCACCAGGAGCAATTATTTGTGGAAGATGTGAAGTTTTAGACAAAGTATTTATCGGTTCAAATGCGACAATTGTCGAGAAGAAAACACTGGCACAAGGGACGAGAATAGGAGCTGGTGCGACTGTTGTTAAGAGCATAATAGAAAAAAATCAGACGCAAGTGGGCGTTCCAGCTAAACCAATAATGATAGGTAAATAAAAATTTGTATTGGTTTAAAAGTGAATTAATTCTTGGCAATTAGATTAATGAATTTTGATTATGAAGTATAAAAGTTTTTTTGTAATCGGTGCCTATTTTATTCCTGGCAAAGAGACACTTTATATTGGTTACGTTTATTGAAATGTGTCATCAAGGACAAAAATGAAAGAGTTGGAAAAAAAGAAAAGCCCCGAAAAAAAGTCACTTATACAAGTAGATAAAAAATTCGAGCACCTTTGTGTTTCAGAAAAATCTACCATTGTTAGTTCAATGCAAGTTATTGAAAAAGGTAAAGAACGCTTATGTTTGGTAATTAATAAAAAGGGAACTTTAATACGCGTTGTAAGTGATGGAGACATAAGACGAGCAATTATTAACGGGAAAAACCTAACCGATTCAATATTAGATGTTCATAACAAAGATCCCTTAGTTGTCAGAGATACCAATCCTGAGAAAGCTTTTGAACATTTGAGCAAGTGGGTAACCGTTATTCCAGTGGTAAATATCGAGAATAAACTAATAGGTATTTCTCGATTAAAAGAAGGGGGTGCAAACAATATAAGGCAACGATCAGTTGCGATATTGGGACTTGGATATGTAGGTCTAACTCTAGCCGTCATATTAGCGGAAAATGGGTTCAATGTGACGGGTTTTGATAAGAATAAAGAGTTAGTAAATAAACTTAAAGATAAAGAAATTCCATTTTATGAAGATGGGCTAGAGAATCTTGTTAATGCGCATGTAAATAATTCACTTAAGCCAACCTATTTTGCCGATGAAATTTTGGCTGATATTTACATAATAACAGTTGGCACACCTATTTTACCAGATTCGAAAAAGCCAGATACTGAATATATAAAAAATGCCGTAAAGGTTATTGCTAATAAATTGAAATTAGATGATTTAGTTATACTACGATCAACAGTACCTGTTGGATGTACAAGAGAGATAGTTATACCAATTCTTGAACAAATATCCGGTTTAAAGGCAGGAAAAGAGTTTTTTGTCTCTTATTGCCCAGAAAGAACTGCAGAAGGTAGAGCACTTACAGAGTTAAGAGAACTTCCACAAATAGTGGGGGGAGTTGATCATGCAAGTCGTCAACTAAGTATTAGGTTTTTCAATGAAAATACACACACTGTTATTGATGTTGGTTCACTTGAGTCCGCCGAAATGTGTAAATTATTGGATAATACTTACAGAGATGCAATGTTTGGATATGCTAATCAAATGGCGAATTTTGCTGAAAAATTGGGATTAAACCTTAAGGAACTCGTGAATAAAGTGAATATAGGGTACGATCGTAATAGAATCCCCTTACCCTCGCCTGGAGTTGGCGGCCCTTGTTTAAGTAAAGATCCATATATACTCATCGATAATTTTGCTAAAGTGGGACTCCAGTGTGAAGTGACTTCTGCTGCTAGAAAAATAAACGAATCTGCCCCAAAAAAAATCTTTGACAGATGTCACGTTGTTTTGAAAAGTGTGGACAAAAATCTTGTCAAGGAAAAGATCTTTATTGTTGGTTTTGCGTTCAAAGGTAACCCAGTAACTTCAGATCTTAGAGACTCAACTACTTTATGGTTTCTTGACTATCTTAGGAAACAAAAGGCTGAGAATATTTGGGGTTATGATCCAGTAGTTAGTAAAAATGACTTAGAAAATGTTGGTGTTAAACCTTGTAATATAGAAGATGGGTTTAGGTCCTCTTCCATAGTTTTTATTATGAACAACCATAGTTCCTACACAAATCTTAACATTAATAGTCTGTTAGAAACAATGAACAAGCCTGCTTTATTTTATGATGGTTGGAATATGTTCTCACACCAAGATGTTGAGAGTATTTCTGGGATACATTATTTAGCAGTTGGCGGCGGACTAAAGTTATGATGGTATTTAATAATAAGGAGCAACAGTTTGGTTGAGAGGATTTTAGTCACCGGTGGAGCAGGGTTCCTAGGGAGTGCCCTCGTAACGCGTTTAGTAGGTTTGGGTCACGAAGTTATTGTATTAGATAATGGATATCGCGGAAGTATAAGCCGTTTAAATTCTATTTTCTCAAGAATAGAGTATCTAGAGGGTGATATCAGGGATAAGGAGACCGTTATAAATGCGGCAGCAGGCTGCGATACGATTTTTCATCTCGCGTTCATAAATGGCACAAAATATTTTTATGAAAAACCAGAACTCGTACTCGATGTTGGTTTAAAGGGTGCATTGAATTCGCTGGAGGCCGCAGAAAAACATAAAGTTGGTACATACATTCTGGCTTCCTCCTCTGAGGTGTATCAACAACCAGAGAATATTCCAACCTCTGAAAACGAAAGAGCCATAATACCAAATGTATTAAATCCGAGGTTCAGTTACGCGGGAGGCAAATTGATCAGCGAGTTACTTACATTAAATTATCTTCGGAATAAAAATATTCGTGAAATAATTTTTAGGCCTCATAATATTTTTGGTCCTAATATGGGAAATGAGCATGTTATCCCTGAGATTGTTAGTAAGCTCCGCATAGCCTCAGAAAAGTGGAGTTTGAAACATGCAGAAATTGAAATACAGGGCTCTGGGGAAGAAACGAGAGCTTTTTGTTTCATAGAGGATGCAATAGACCAATTGGTTGCACTGTATGATAAAGGTTCAAAAGGCGAAATCTACCATATAGGAATTGATAAGGAAATTACTATAAAAAGCCTTATAAAGGAAATAGCGCGAATATTAGATATAGACGTCAGTTGCCGCCAAACTACTCTTAAATCGGGCGGAACTACTAGACGTTGCCCTGACATCTCAAAGATTAGGTCACTGGGATATATAAAAGAAGATAATTTTCTTCAGGGGTTAAAAACAACAGTCTCTTGGTATAAGTCAGCATTATGATTAATTTTTTTTTGGGGTCATACACATTAGATACACTTCTCAAAAAGCATTTTTTCCTCTATGAAAGTTCGGTTAAATTTGGAAGGCCTAAATAAAGTGTTAAAAAAAAAGTTAATATGGATCACAGGACTTTCTGGTTCAGGTAAGTCCACCGTTGCTAGGAACTTTATTTCACTGTTGGAAAAAAAAGGTTTGAAGGCAGTTTTGTTGGATGGTGATGACCTAAGAGAAATTTTGCGATTAGATCATGAAAAAGCGGGTAGTTATACTAAGAATGAGCGGATTAAATTAGCTTTTCAATATAGCAAAGTAGGTCGGCTTCTGGTTAAGCAGGGATTTATAGTTGTTATTGCAACTATTTCACTTTTTAAGGAGGTACACATTTGGAATAGAAAGAACCTAAAAAGCTACTTTGAAGTATATCTACATGTTCCATTAGACATACTTCAAAGGAGAGACTCAAAACAAATCTATAGTAGCTATAATAGCGGCGAATTAAAAAATGTGGCCGGCCTTGATTTAGATGTCGATGAGCCTTTTTCCCCGGACTGGGTGGTTAACTATCATCCAGACCGGAAGGCATTTGATATTGCTTTCGATTTAATGAATAAATTGAGTTAAAATAAATTATATGACTAAGATAATAAAAGCAGGTGATTTTAGCGGTTTATCAAAAGATTACTCAGAACATAGGCCCGATTATAGCCCGTCTGTATTAAGAGGATTGTTTGGTCTTTTGAACAAAAATACATACGACATTGATTTTCTAGATGTAGGTGCAGGAACAGGCATTTGGACACGTATGGTCTACCAGAGTGGGGTAAAGTCTGCTAAAGCAATAGAACCTAATGAGGAAATGCTACAGCGAGGAAAGTTGGACAGTAGAGATATGTCTATAGAATGGCAGTCTGGTAAAGCTGAAGAGATAAGTCTGGAAAGTAGTTCGGTTGATTGGATAACGATGGCCTCTGCTTTTCATTGGGCAAATTTTGGTCAAGCAACAAAGGAGTTTCACCGCCTTCTAAAATCTGGTGGTTATTTTACAGCATTATGGAATCCACGACTTGTTGAGAGCAATCCATTATTTTTAGAGATAGAGGCCTTTCTTAAAAATTTGAAACCTGATATTAAAAGGGTGTCTTCTGGTAGATCAGGTATTACAGAAAATCTGACAGAACTGCTTTGGTCTTCGCCATATTTTGAGGATGTGGTGTATTTGGAGGGTAGGCATACTATTTCTATGAGTCCTGCTCGCTATATGGGAGCTTGGCGTTCAGTAAATGATCTTCAGAGGCAATTAGGGCCAAAGAAATTTAATGAGTTTTTAGATTTTGTAAAGAGCAAAGTTTCTTCAAAAAAAACTATTGAAGCAATCTATCTAACAAGAGCTTGGTCTGCAAAACGCAAGGATTAATTTTCCATGTCGCAAATATTTTCTACTAAAGCTATCACTCTTAATAAATTAAAAAAGATCGTTAGAAAAGCAACGATTCCTGAATTTGTATTTTTTTCAGTAGATGATTGGCGAATTGATCCGATAGCTTGTTTAAAAATGATTGAGAAAAATTTAGGTGACTTTCCATTGATAGTACGTTCCAGTTGTTGTACTGAAGATCAAGAAGGGCACTCAGCTGCCGGTGAGTTTTTGTCTATTCCAAACCTACGCCTTAACGAATTAAATTTGGCTATTGAAAAGGTAATAGCAAGCTACAAAGGAAAAGAAGATAAAAGTCAAATTTTAGTTCAGAGAATGTTAACAAATGTCATACGCTCAGGTGTTGCTTTTTCTCATGATCCGAACACTTGCACGCCATACAGGTTAATAAATTGGTCTGAGGGAAATAATACAGCAATTGTTACTGGCGGACAAGATAGTAAAATGTGGCAACAAGCTGCAAAATGTACTAAGAATATTCCAAAGGTTCATGGTCAAGTTATAGACCTTATTGAAGAACTCTTGCAGATCTTTATTAATAAACCACTAGATGTTGAATTTGCATCCACCTTCAATAATGAGATAGAAGATCTCTGGTTGTTACAAGTTAGACCACTCTACTTGGGTAAAAAACCTGAAACGGAAAGTGAACAAAAAATAAGACTCCTACAATTAGAACAAAAACTATCTAAAAATATGCAAGCCCATCCTTTTTTAATGGGAAAAAGGACTGTTTATGGTGTGATGCCCGATTGGAATCCTGCAGAAATAGTAGGTATTCGTCCAAAACCTTTGGCTCTTTCTCTTTATCGAGAATTAGTAACTGACTCAATTTGGGCATATCAACGGCATAATTATGGATATCGCAATCTAAGAAGCTTTCCGTTGATGCCTCATTTTTTTGGATTACCCTATATCGATGTCCGCGTGTCCTTTAATTCATTTATTCCAGCTTCCTTAGATGAAGGTTTAGCAGCACGTCTTATCGATTATTATATTGATAGGTTATTAAAAGAACCCTACCTTCATGATAAGATAGAGTTTGATATTGTTTTTTCTTGTTATACGTTAGATTTACAGGATCGTTTGGATGAGCTTAAAAAGGATGGTTTTTCAAGTTCAGAATTGGTTTTGATAGCCGATAGTTTAAGGAAACTTACAAAAAGGATTGTAGATCCTAAAGATGGATTGTGGCTCAATGACTCCAAAAAGCTTAATGTTTTGGAGAAAAGAAGAAAAATTATAAACCAATCAAATATGGATTGTCTGGAGAAAATTTATTGGTTGCTAGAAGATACGAAACGATACGGTACCTTGCCTTTTGCGGGACTTGCAAGAGTAGGCTTTATCGCCGTACAATTTCTTCATTCTTTATTAGCAAAAAACGTTTTCTCTAAAGAAGACTTCGATGCTTTTATGACGGGTCTTGTCAACATTAACAGCCAGATGGCTACTGACCGAACTCGCCTAAATAAACAAGATTTTCTTTCCCATTACGGTCATTTGAGACCTGGAACATATGATATAACATCTCCACGTTATGACGAGTCACCTGAACTCTACTTTAACTGGGATTTGAAACCAGCTAATGCCAAGAAATCAAGTCCGTTCGCTCCAAATTCACGGCAAATAAAGGAAATTGAGGAACTTATAAAGTTTCATAGGCTCGAACTTGATCCACAGGGATTAATAGAATTTATAAAAACTGGTATTGAATTAAGAGAGTTAGCCAAATTTAAATTTACGCGAAATCTTTCAGATGCAATATCCTATATCCAAAAATTTGGAGAGATTTATGGATATTCACGCGAAGATCTTGCGTATTGTGATATTCAAATATTTAAAGAACTTCATGTTTCAGCAACCAATATTAAAAACATATTATCTCGAAGTATTGATGAAGGAAAAAAAAATTATTTAGATTCTTTAAAGACAGTATTACCACCACTAATAGTAAAACCAGAAGACGTTTGGGCCTTTGATTGGCCAAATACTGTTCCAAACTTTATTACTCAAAAACAAGTCACTGCTAGTGTCTTAAATAACATTTCTCATGAGCAACTGTCAGGTTCTATCGTATGTATTGAAAATGCAGACCCAGGCTTTGACTGGCTGTTTTCCTTTCCTATTTCTGGCTTGATAACTGCTTGGGGAGGCGCAAATTCTCATATGGCTATCAGAGCGGGAGAGTTAGGGTTACCAGCTGTAATCGGCGCCGGAGAAGCGTTGTATAATCTTTGGTCGAATGCTCAAAAATTACATATCGACTGTGCGAGCAGAAAAGTGGAGATCCTTGCTTGAGACGGGTTGGCGTCAGTCAGAGAATAGATTTCAAACCAAATCGTTCTGAATATCGAGATGCTTTAGATCAGAAATTAATCGCTTTTATAAAAACATCTGGCTTTTTACCAATACCGATACCAAACAAACTCAGTATGAATTCAGACACCAGTAAACGTCAGGAAGAGTTAATCGGTTGGGTTAGGGAATTGGACCTATCAGCATTTATTCTTTCTGGAGGGAACGATTTATTAGAAAACAAGGAAAGGGATGATAACGAAAATTGGCTTTTAGATTTTGCAGAAAAAGGTAATTTACCTGTTTTAGGAATTTGCAGGGGAATGCAAGTTTTGGGAACAAGGAGTGGCGGTGTACTGGAACCAATTAATGATCATTCAAATAAAGTTCACGAAGTTACTGGGCGAATATCGGGGGTTGTAAATAGTTTTCACAAGTTTGCATTTAAAAAAATGCCAAATGACTATAATTTACTCGCCAGTGCTAACGATGGCTGTATTGAAGCAATTGAGCATAAAAGTTTACCATGGGAAGGATGGATGTGGCATCCGGAACGTTTTAAAACATTTAGAAGGTATGATATTGAAAGATTAAATTCTGTGTTTAATGGTCAAGCATGAAAGCTATTATACTTGCAGCAGGTCGAGGTAGTAGGATGCGAGACCTCACTATAAATCAACCTAAATGCTTTATAGAACTACATGGGAAAAGATTAATTGACTGGCAATTAAGTTCGCTTCGAGGTGCCGGAATTAAGGAAATCGCAATTGTTACCGGATACAAAAGGCAAATGTTTTCCGAAGATTTACGATATTTTGTAAATAGCAATTGGCAAAACTCAAATATCTTGGCTTCTTTATTAACTGCTAGGGACTGGCTGGAAAAGTATTCATGCATTATAAGTTATTCGGATATTGTATATTCCCGCGATGCCGTCAAAAGATTAAAAATCCTAAAAGACCCAATTGGAATGGCCTATGATAAAAACTGGTTCTCTCTTTGGTCAAAAAGATTTACTAACCCATTATCTGACGCTGAAAGTTTTAAAATTAATTCTCAAGGACTTCTTACAGATATAGGAAGAAAACCTAAGAATTTGAAGGAAATAGAGGGTCAATTCATGGGGTTATTCAAGATTGAGCCTATTGGGTGGCAAGAAATTTTGAGTATTATAAACGAATTTTCTTTTGAAGAAAAAATGGGAATGGATATTACTACTCTTTTAAGAAGGCTACTAAATGCAGGTATTACCATATCCGCAATACCCATTGGGGATTCTTGGTATGAAGTGGATAGTGAGAGTGATTTGTCTTATTACTCCTCTTTGAAAAGACTATGGTAGCGGCAGATTGCTAAAATCTTTGCCAATAGGTTTTTTGATTTGTCCAGGAAGAGCTGGTGGTGGATTTGTCCAAAGCATCCTCGACTCTCATCCAGAAATACTCATGCTACCTATGGAATTGAAGTTCAGTATTAATTGGGAATATCTTTGTGAGGGAAGAGATCTGAGCCTTGATGAAATGGTTTATGTTTGGACAACTAAAACAAAAATCTCAAACTTCAAAACAGGAATTCTCTATGGAGTGCAATCGGGAACAGAAAAATTTTCCAATTGCGACATTGAACAATATAAGAAATCTTTCAAAAGCTTACTGAAGAGAGACGGACTATCAAAATTGAATGTTTTCTATGCGTTGCATGAAGCATATGGAATAACCATCGGACAGGATCTTAATAAAATAAAGGTAATTATCGAGTTTCCAGGAAGAGCGACAATGTTAAACCAATTAGCAAAAGACTTTCAAAATTCTAAATTTATAGAAATCGTAAGAGATCCCAGGGCAAATTTTATGTCAATAAAAAAACAAATTCTTAATTCTAATGGTAATTTTGTTCAAAGAAGACGATTGGGATATTCCAACCTCTTAATAAAAGCTATTAAAGATTTAAAACTCGATTATCAACAAATTGAAAGATTTTCTTTTGTGAGAAAAAAAGAAAAATGGTTTCGGTTGAAAAATGAAGACTTGCATTCAGACTATGAGACTACAGTTAGTAGTCTTGCAGACTGGCTGAAAATATCTTTTAAGCCGTGTTTGAATGAAAGTACTCTTGGTGGTCACCCCTGGTTGGGAAATAGTTCATCCGGCAAACCTGTGCAAGGAAAATCCTTAGAAGTAATAAATCGCTGGAAATCAGAAATTTCATTTAATGAAAAGAAATTGATTGAATATTTTTTTGGAAAGTATATTGAGAGTTATTCTTATAATTGCTTCGGCAAAAACTCTTTTGACATGAAAACACTGTTTCTACCATTAAAAGGAGAGTTGTCGATTATGAAAAAAACTCACAAGCCTAAAGGTGTCTTAATGTTGTATCTTTGGAAACTTAACCCATTGATAGTTATCACTTTAAGATATATCCTTAGGCTAGATAAACTGTTACTCTCGCCGATTTTTTATTTACAATCCAGATTCTGGATAATCACTATTTTGATAAGAAAAAATCATAAAAATATTTGATTCTTATTTTGACGGAGAGATAAATCAGATATTTAAATAATTAAGATAAGAGTGTAGTTTAGAAAAATGGTAGATACGAAAAAATATATAGAAACTTATGAAGAAAAGTTAAGAACCTTTAAAAAGTCAGGGCTTTCACTAGCAGTACGCATAATTTCTACGATATCTTTACAACGTGAAATAGATAATAACATTTTTACCAACTCGGACCCTAACATCTACATAAAAAAAATATTTGATAGACAAAATTCTTATTTAGATATCATGAACCACTTTATCGCGTCTATACACTTGAATGACTCCGAAACTGAAAATTTTAGTGCCCAAAAAGAGGGAGACGCACGAGATGACCTGCATATCGAGCTTTTTAACGATACTTGGAGAACGCTAACGTTATCAGATCCTTTAAATAATTATAAAAAATGGATCGATGTGATAAAAGGAAGGCTAAAACTCAACAATCTGGATAGAAAGTTTTTCACTGGAAAAAAGTGTATTGATATTGGTTGTGGTACAGGTAGGTTTAGTTTTTGTATGGCAAGCCTTGGGGCAAAAGTTTGGGGTATTGACCCCGGACAGAAATCCATTGAGTTTGCTAAAAAATTGGCAGTCGAAATGAAAATAAAAGATACCAATTTTTCGGTTCAAAACGCTTATAATTTAAGTTTCACGGAGGAGTATTTTGATTTTGCAACGTGTAATGGCGTTCTTCATCATCTAGATAATCCTGGAAAAGCTCTTCAAGAAATATACAGGGTTTTAAAGCCTGGAGGGAAGTTTTGGCTATATGTAGAAGGAAGTGGCGGTATTTATCATGACGTTTGGGATATTATTCAGAAATCATTTGTGGGCATTCCTTTCCGGGATACTTTTGAAATTATAAAAAAATTGAATATTCCTGATATACATTTGTGGATGGATATTTTTTACGCAAAATATCACTTTATATCATTTGAAGAAAATGAAAGACGTCTTAGAAATATGGGCTTCAATAACATACAGGTTATGAAGAGCTCAGAATTATTCGATATTGACGTTAGTATGTTTCCAGATGATAAAGACGTAAAATTGAAGTTTGGTGATGGCGGCATAAGAGTTTTAGCAACCAAGTAAGCAATGCAGTCTTCAGTTTTCTTAATATTTTTAGTCTACAACTTTCTAGAACGAGTTACTTAAATGTGTGGTATTGCAGGAATATTCGATTTCAAGTCCAGGCCCGTAGATGAATGGCGAGTAAAATCTATGGTTGAAAGTATGGCACACAGGGGACCTAATGGTCAGGGGACATATTCTGATGATGTCATTGCATTAGGCCATCGAAGACTATCGATCTTCGATTTGACTAAAGCTGGAAACCAACCCATGGTATCGCCTGATAAAAATTATGTCATAACATTTAATGGAGAAATTTATAATTGGCCGGAAATCAGAAAAAAACTTAAGAATAAAAACTGGATTTCTCAAACTGATACAGAAACGATGTTACATGCTTATATCGAGCATGGAAGTAACTGTTTAAAGTTATTTAATGGAATGTTCGCTTTTGCTATTTGGGATAAGAAAAAACGAGTTTTGTTTCTAGCAAGAGACAGGATAGGAATTAAGCCGTTGTATTTTGGATATAATGAAGGGCGTTTTTATTTTGCCTCAGAAATCAAGGCATTATTTTCTGCCAATTACCCAAAAAAACCAAATTATAGCGTTATATCAGATTTTCTTCAGTGGGGCTTGATTGATCATTCGGACCAAACCTTTTTTGATGGTATTATGAGCCTGGTTCCAGGGCATTACATGGAAATTGACTTTTACGGAAATAGAACACTAAATAAATATTGGGACTTAATTACGATAGTAAAAGAACGAGATAAAATAAACACAGTAGAAGCAATCGAAGCGTATAAAAATCTTTTAGAGGACTCAATAAAATTGAGAGTGAGAAGTGACGTTCCTGTTGGAGTTTTCTTGAGTGGAGGTATCGACTCGTCAATATTGGCTGCCCAATTGGTAAAAAACAATTCAGTCCAAGGTCTTGAGGCGTATACTTATGATTTTGAAACGGGTGAAGCTGGGGAAGCAGATTATGCGTCAGAGGTCGCTCAATGGTTGGGATTAGAGCAGAAAGTATCTAAACTAAGTTCTTCTGAAGTACCAGATTTATTTAGTAAAGTTTTGTTTAATGAAGAAATGCCTGTGACTTCACTTAGAGTTCTCGCTGCTCATAAACTTTATGAAGAATATGCACCTTCCGGATCTACAGTTGTGTTAGAGGGGCATGGCGGTGACCATGTTGGGGCAGGATTTGAATATTATCTTATGGCAAATCTAATGGATGTTATAATGAGAGAAGGAACTGGTCCTGCTTTTGATAGCATGCTTAAATACATGGACTTATATCAAATTGATGAGAAGGATAGATTAAAAAAACTTTTCAATGTTATTGGTGCTATTACAAGAATTGGTTCCTCAACGCAGGACGGAATATCTTTTATTAAAAGAAAATGCTTCAGTAAGTATTTTAATAGTTATGAAGTACCTAAGCGAGTGACGTTTCCACGTCCATTTGATTCTCATTTGCTTAACGCTCAATACATTGATTTATTTTATCATAATCTTCCAAGAGTGCTGAGATATGCAGATAGAGGTTCCATGGCTGTTGGACGAGAAACTAGAGTGCCAATTCTTGACCATAGAATAGTCGAATTTTCTTTTTGCACTTCAGAGGAAGCGAGGGTTTTTAATAATCAACAGCGCTATTTTATGCGTAAAGCAAGTGAAGAACTACTTCCCAAAGAAATTTTACAACGACCAAAACGAAGTGTGGTTGATCCTCAAAGAAGTTGGTTGAAAAGTGAACTAAAGGGCTGGGTCAATGACATTTTTTCATCAAAGTCATTTGGACAAAGGGGTATCTTTAATCAAAAAGAAGTGATTAAAGAATATAATAAATTTTGTGATCAAGAAAACCCAATAACAAGTTTCCACATTTTTCAGTATTTAAATTTGGAATTATGGTTTAGAGAGTTGATAGACACCTAAATGAAAAATGAGCCTCATACCAAGACTGATATTTATATTTTAGGAAAAAAAGTTTTTTTACGATCGCTGAAAAAAAAAGATGCTGTAGGAAATTGGTGGCGATGGCTCAACAACAAAAATGTCACTAAGTATATGGCGAAAGGCGATTCAGAAAATACTGCTGCTAAACAAGTTGCATTCTTTGAAGAAATAAATTCCTCCAAAACTGATATAGCTTTAGCAATTTGCGACATAAAAAGTAGCTCCCATGTAGGGACTACAGCGCTACACAAAATAGATTGGGCTAAAGGTTCTGCACAGTTTGGGATCATTATAGGGGAAGAAGATTATTGGGGTCGAGGGATGGGAACTGAAGCATGGTTTCTCTTAACAGATTACGCCTTTAATGACTTAAAGTTGAAAAAAATACATACAAAAATTTTTAGAGAAAACTTACCATCTTTGAAAATAGCAGAAAAATGTGGCTTCAAAGAAAAAACGTTTCTTAGAAAAGATGTGACTAAGAATGGGGACTTCTTCGATAGGTATCTATTGCAGTTGACAAAATTTAATTGGAAACAAGTTAAAGCTAAAAGAAACTTATGAAAAATGTTTTGATAATCGGATGCGGCAGAATTGCTGGGTTAAATGAGGATGACCCATTTAGAAAGAAACCTTGTTCCCACATTGGAGCCTATTTATCAAATCCAGCATTTGATGTAAAAGGCGTGTATGATATCCAACAAGAAGCTTCTGAGACATTTGCAAATAAATTTGGAATAAAAGGAAGATACCAAGATATTGGGAAAGCTCTATCAGACATAAAACCAGAATTGGTTTCAATAGCAGTGCCTTATGAATTCAATAGCGAAATAGTGCAAACTGTTGCTCAGCATATAAATAGACCAAAAATGATTTTTTGCGAAAAGCCTATTGCAAATTCATTACAAAGTGCGGAAGAGATGGTAAGAGTTTGTAGAGAAAACGAAGTGTTATTTTATATCAATAACAGGCGCCTAACTGAAATATACATGAAATTGGAAAAGATTTTTCAAAGTGATTTGGAAGGAGATGCAATAACTGTAAATGCTTGGTGTAGTTCTGGACTTCATGCAGTTGGGATTCATATGATAGACCTTTTAAGAAAAATCTTCGGTGATGTCGATTGGGTTAAAGCCACATTAGAGGAAGAAACAGTGCAAAGTCTACCATACTCAGATAACTACACAATTGAGGATCCCAGAGTCAATGCTCAAATTGCATTTAAAAACGGAATTATTGGTAATTTTATAAATACGGCACTAACAGCATTCACCTACTTTGAAATGGAGATTTTATGCCGAAAGGGAAAAATAAGGGTATCTGATAACGGAAATGTGCTCGAGTTATTTAAAACGAAAACCCCATCTACCTCAACTCTATCGTATAGTTTAGATAAAAAGAAAATTTTTAAACCTAGAAATAATAAAACACTTTTCACAAAAATTGCCGAAGAATTGGCAGATGCTGAATATGATGGTTTAGAACATCCACTTTCAGCTAAACACGGGTTGGAGTCTTATAGGATACTAGATGCTTTGGTTAGGTCATCTGATAACAAAACAGTAGTGTCAATTAACTCTTGAAAGTAAACTCATATTTGTAGTAGCACTAAAGTCACTTTTGCATAAAAAACTAACTTTGATTTTTACACAAGCTGTCAAAATAAAGGATCGGGATTGAAAATACTTGGAGTAATACCAGCTAGAGCAGGATCAAAGGGTGTGCCACAAAAAAACACGAAGATGTTGTCGGGAAAGCCTCTGCTGGCCTGGACTATTATTGAGGCAAAAAAAAGTAGGCTTATAGACCGACTTATTCTTTCCACTGAAGATAAAAAAATAGCAGAAGTTGGTAAAAGTTTTGGCGTCGATGTTCCTTTCGAACGCCCAAAAGAATTAGCAGGTGATAAAACCCATACGCCAGAAATACTTATGCATGCTATTAAGGAGATAGAGAAAATTGATGGTATAATTTACGATATTATAGTGTTGCTGCAACCCACTGTTCCTTTTAGGCAAGCTGAACATATTGATAAAGCCATCAAAAAGTTTACTTCGGATAAGTTTGACAGTTTAATTACAATAACAAAGCAGGAATATCCTCCTTGGTGGATGTTTAAATTAGACAAAAAAAAATTATGTACAGTTTTTGAGTATGAAAAATCCTCTAATGTTTTCAATATGGAACGACAAGAGTTCCCTAGTATTTATAAACCCAACGGTTCAGTTTATGTAACGAAGACAGCGCTTCTTCAGAAAAATAGGCAGTTAGTGAATCCAGATAGTTGTGGTTTCCTGATTATTAACGATGAGTTTCAAGTCAATATCGATACACCATTGGATTTTGAGGTTGCTGAAGCCATCGCGAAAAGGATTAGTTGATTATGGAAGTAGAGGATCAAATGTTTAAAGGTATGATAACTTGTGTAAGGTGTGGTTATCCCGAAACTAGTGAGAATATTGATTTTGATAAGCTTGGTTTGTGTAAGGCTTGCAGGTCCTCAGAACAGAAGATGAAGATCTCATGGGATACCCGTGAAAAAAACCTAAGAAAAATATTAGATAAATATAAAACTTATGCTGGCGATAATTACGACTGTATAGTTCCGATCTCTGGAGGGAAAGATAGCGCTTTTCAGTTATATCTTCTCACGGAGATCTATGACCTAAAACCTTTAGCGGTAACCTTTAGTCATAATTGGTTTACAGAAACGGGAAGATACAACCTTCAAAATATCTTAGAAAAGACAAATGTTGATCATCTAGAATTTACTCCAAAACGAGGCCTTGTTAATAAGTTAGCAAGGGAGTCATTGTATAAAATAGGTGATGCTTGCTGGCATTGCCACACTGGGGTTGAGGCTTTCCCATTAAATATTGCTTGTAAGTTTAAAATACCTTTATTGATCTATGGTGAGTCAGTTGCTGAAAATTCGGGTAAAGCTACCTACTTGGACAACCCAGATTTCTCAATAGATTATTTTTTGCAAATGTCGGCTAAAGTTAAACCAGAAGAGATGCTTTGTGCAGATATATCAAAAAAAGATCTAGCACCTTTTAAGTCTCCTACAAAAGAGGAAATAGAGGCAGTTGGGCTTAAAAGAATTTTTCTAGGAGATTTTATTTTTTGGGATGCTGAAAGGCAAACGGAGTTTGTTAGAGACTATTTAGATTGGAAAGAAGAGGATGTTGAGGGAACCTATAAACAATATAAGAGTGTTGAGTGCATCATGCCTGGAGTACATGATTATGCAAAATATATAAAAAGAGGTTTTGGTAGAGGGACAGATTTTGCCATGCAAGATGTAAGAGCAGGACTAATGACTGTTGAAGAGGCTAATGAAATTCAAAAACAGACAGACCCCGTTAAGCCAAAGATTTTGAGTTATTATTCTAAAATAACAGGGATAACGGAAGATAAATTTATAGCTGTTTTGGAAGCTCAAAGAGAAGATGCCGCAAAAAGAAATTTACCTGCTACCGACGATATGACAATAGATTCGGATCGTCCCGTGAATGATTCCATTCAAAAAATACTTGATCCTAAGTCTCCAATAAATCGTGAAAATAGAAGACATTTAGGCCTTCAAGCACCTAGAGTTTTTCCAAACTTTGGTTTGATGAACCACGAAGCAAAAAAGATTTTGAGAAACTATGACAGTAGAAAATATCAAGAAAACGATGGTTCCCAGAAACTTCATGAACTAACAGCTACACAGATTGTAAAGAAAATTAATAGCAAAACCATATCGATCGAAGCTCTTGTAAGATCGTATTACTCACAATACAAAAAAGTTGAAGAGTCTGTAAATGCATGGGTTGAGTATGATTTCGAAAATTCGTTATTACAAGCCAAACTTCTTGATTATGCAAATATGCGAAATAAATTTACAGGTGATATCAGTGGTCTTCCATTTGCAATTAAAGATATATTCAATACTGCAGATTATCCAACTCAGATGGGTAGTAAATCTTGGAAAGGATTTTGTCCAGGTAATGATGCCAGATGTGTAAATAAACTGAGGCTTGAGGGGTCAATCATTTTAGGTAAAACTGTGACCGCAGAATTTGCAATAGATCACCCTGGTTTAACTAAAAATCCTTATGATCTAACTCGTTCACCTGGAACATCCTCTAGTGGTTCTGCAGTTGCAGTTGCCACTCGAATGGCGCCGGTATCTTTGGGTTCACAGACAGCAGGCTCGACTATTAGACCCTCGAGTTATGTTGGAATATACGGTATGAAGCCTTCATTTGGTATAATCCCAAGAACAGGAGTGCTTAAGACCGCAGATACTTTGGATCACATTACATTTATGGGATTAGAAGTAAATGATTTAAGAATGGCTTTAGATACGATAAGAGTAAGAGGAAAAAATTATCCTTTTGTTAATCGTTATTTAGAAAATAAAACCAATCAAATGTTAAAGAAAAATTCTCTAAAAATAGCTGTTCCAGTAACACATGCCTGGAATGAAATGGCTGATTATACCAAAAATAAGCTACAAAACTTTGTGAATAAATGTTCTTTTCTTGGGCATAATGTAGAAGAAATAAGGTTGCCAAGCGAATTTGAAGAAGCGCATTTGATACATTCAATTATCTATGATAAATCCATCTCGTACTATTTTAAGGCAGAGCATAAAAATCAAAGTAAACTAATTAGTGATACTACAAGAGCAATGATAGATCGAGGGAACCAGATAAGTGCCGATCAATACCGAACGGCACTAGGTAAGCAAGCTAACCTCGCTGCAATATTAAATAAGCTGTTATTTCAGTATGACATTATGGTATCTAACTCAACAGCAGAGATTGCTCAGAAAGGGCCTAACATTCGAGAAAAAATAGACCCTAGTTTAATTTGGTCTCTTTGCTATGTCCCAAGTGTAAATTTGCCCGCTTTTCTTGGACCTGATGACCTTCCCTTAGGAGTGCAAGTTATCTCTGCTAGGTATAGAGATTATTTTTTACTCAACGTCTGCGATATGTTGGTTGAGAGGGGTTTGTCCCCGGCGATAGCTCCAATTCCAAAATTAGCTCTTTAGCTTTGTCTAAAAAAAAGTACAGAGATATTTTAATTTGGGAGAAAATAAATCTCTGGCGCTTGCTTTTTGTTTTTTTCTTTAAGTTTAAGGACCCCAATTTGCAAATTATGTACATTTACAGTTCTACACTTGCTAGAAAACTTCTGAACTCTTTTGGCTTATGCTCAAGTCTTTTGGAGCAAATCGATCTAGGATCTATCAATAGAGTAGATGAAACTGGTTCGGCTATTCGTTACACAACGGAAGAACTGAACTGGCAATTAGTAAAGTCGTATCTTTCTGATAAGGAACTTAAAATAAATGGTTATTTTGAGAAAGAGGACTTCTGGAGCAGAATTATCCATTCTTGGTACCTAACGAGAATAAGACATAAAACAGATTTATATTTTTTAATGAGAAATTTCGTAAATAGTATGCCTGTCCAGAAAAAGGTAACAATTTATCTCGATACTTTCCCTATTTTTAAGATTTGGCTTTCAAATATGCCAAAAGTGAAACATTTGACGGTATCACGAACGATAAATTTAATGGAAGTTTTTCTACCATTCTTATTGGTTGCCAAAGCAATTTTTGATCTCTTGTTGGGCTATACACATATATTTCCACAAAGTACAAACATTGGTGCTAATGATAAAAGAAGTAAAATATTTGCTCTGTATATATCAAATATTTTCAGTAGATACCCTCATGCGGGGCACCTTTTTTGGTATCCTTCTACAGGATTGGACGGAGGTCGGGTAGTTCTATACTTTGAAAGAAAAGATGATAAGTTTTCAGAAGATAATGTAAAGATTATTGAAAAACATAAATTTCCATGGGTGAACCTTAATGGGAGATTTAGAAGTAAGGTAAGTATAATTAATCTTCTCAAAATGTTTTTAAGAGTAAAAATGCAAGGAACACTCAAGGGAAATGGATTAACTTTGTATTTAATACAACTTTATTTGGTTTTCGTTGTTGAATGGTACAGAAGCATAATAAAAAAATATAATGTAAAGGTTGTTCATCAGCATCAAGAATGTTGGCCACTCCCTCTTTGTTTAGCATTAGCAGTTAAAAAAGAGGAAGGCATTTTTATTTGGAATCATTGGTCAGTTGATCACTACCCAATTTCTTATTTTAATGTAGGATTTGCAGATTTGGTGTTCTCCTGGGGAGATTATAATGACGGGTATTTTAACTGCCATAATTATAAGTATGATTACATGGTTCAAACGGGATTAATATGCGGAGAAAATATCCTTCCTGCAGATATCAGAAGTGCTCAGAATATTAGGAAGAATTTCCCTTCGGAAGTTACTTCTGTTTTCACAATACTGGATAGTACACACAGCCATACAGAAATTGACTCAACGACTAACGAAGTTCTTTTGTTTTATAGATGGATATTCAAATATATACGAAATCAGTCGGACTATGGAATTATAATTCAATCAAAAGGTGCAGCTTTTGAGAAAATAAAACAAGATGAATTAATCTCCAGTGATTTAAATCAACTTATGTCATGTGGTAGGTGTATTGTTTCTACAAAATACTCAAGAATGGTTCCTAGTTGTTTTGCCGCGGATTTGAGTATTTGTTTCACTATAAATAGTGCAGGGTTCATTGCGGGATTAGCGGGTAGAAGAGCAATTTATTGGGACGTCTCTGGTGAGTTGAGCCACCCTCTTTACAAGCTTAAGGTCGATAAAAACATAATTTTTAAAAGATTGAAAGATATTGAAAAAGAGTTGGAGAAGTTTCGAACTGATAAGTCAGATTTAGGAGATCATAGTAAATGGATATCCATAATTGATCCCTTTAGAGATGGTCAAGGTCCAAAACGAGCAGGTGAAGTAATCGAGGCTTTTATGAATGCAATGGATAAGGGTGAAAGTAGGAACGTGGCATTAAGAAGAGCGGTTGAAATGTACAAATTAAAGTGGGGAGATGACAAAGTTACCTCTTATAGAAAGATTATAGAGAATGAAGGTGATAAAGTTTGGAGGAAGGTTAAGATAGACACTTCAAATAGATTGCAGAATCTTATAAAAAAGTTTTAATAAATAGAAAAATATGCTTAAAAATAAAAATATGCCTCAAAGAATAAAACCCTTTGCGCCGTCTGCCTATCAGAGTGGCAATGAAAAAGAATTACTTTTAGAGTGCCTCGAAAGTAATAATTGGTCATCTTTCAAGGGTGCAACAGAAGGGTGGTCGATTAAAGATGTTGGAACTATGACATCAGAGGAAGCTGAGCATTACGGACCACTAGAGAATAGGTTTTTAGGAGGAAAGTTTGTTAGGAAATTGGAAGGACAATTTGCCAGTATGATGGGCGTAGATTATTGTGTTTCCGGGAACTCAGCGACTTCATGTTTAGTAATGGCAATTGGTTCGCTAAACTTAGGCCCCGGCGACGAGGTGCTCGTTCCTTGTATGTCGTTTAATGCTACGGCTACTGCAATTTTATCGTATAATGCGATACCAGTCTTTTGTGAGGTAAAGAATGATACCTTTTGTATAGACCCAGATGACGCAATAAAAAAATTAAGTGAAAGAACAAAGGCAATAATGGTAGTTCATCTTGGCGGCAACGGTGCTGACATGGAAAAAGTGATTGAAATTGCGGAAAGGAATAATTTGTTTATTATTGAGGATTGCGCACAAGCTCCTGGGGTTAAATATAAAAACAAGCTCTTAGGTACGCTGGGAGACGTAGGCATTTTTTCTTTGACTGAGACAAAAAATATTTCTTGCGGTGAAGGTGGTTTGTTAATAACCGACAATAAAAAAATCGCTATGAAGTCAAGATTAATTCGCAATCATGGGGAGGGAATAGTAGAAGATGATTGGACTGATGAAGAGTTAGTAAATATTGTTGGGATGAATTATAGAATGACAGAATTTCAGGCAGCTGTAGCAATACCTCAATTAAATGATCTTCATAACAGAAATAAAAAAAGGAAAGAGTTAACAAAATATCTTCTTGAGGGATTGAAAGGCTTTAATGAGGTTTTAATACCTCCAGAGATAGAGCATGGAGTTGATTATTGTTGTTATATGCTTAAATGGAAGTGGAAGCCAAAAAAAGATATGATTACAAGAGATAATTTGGTTTCTGAAATGAAAAAAGAGGGGATACCATTGTCTGCAGGTTATGGACGCATGATGCATGAGAATCCCATTTTTACGCGTAGTCTTGCATATACAAAGGGGTGTCCTTTTTCTTGTCAACACGGTAAAGGCACCTTAGCTAAATATGGTAAAGGTACTTTGCCAGTATCTGAGAACGTTAATAAACAATTTATTTGGTTTAAGTTTATTAATCCCCCAAATACAAAAGATGATATGGATGATGTAATAAGTGCTTTTAAAAAAGTGTTACGAAAGAAACCTGTTAAATGAATAATTCCTGTAAAAGGATGGATTAATTTTGGTGCTACACAAAAACAATAAATCAGTTTTAAAGTATATGTTGGGTGAAAAATCTATCTGCAACTTACCAAGCATTTTGAAAAAAAGGAGAATATCGGGAGCAGGAGGTGCTATTTTTATATTAGATGAGTTTTTCAAGAACAATAAAGTTTTTGAATTAGGTCTTGAGAAAAGTGATCAATTAATTTTCGTCGAAACTTCTAAAAAAGAACCTACAACTGATTATGTAAATCAATTAAATGATAACATTAAAAATAGTGGTCCCAGTGATCCTTGCGCTATCGTTGGGATTGGAGGTGGAAGTACCTTGGATATCGCTAAGGCAATTTCCAATTTATTGACGAACGGAGGTCGGGCTGAGGATTATCAGGGTTGGGATCTAGTTGTAAATCCGGGAATATTTAAGGTCGGAGTTCCTACTCTGTCTGGTTCTGGTTCTGAAGCTACAAGAACATGTGTTATGACAAATCCTCGGAATGGTCTAAAGCTAGGAATGAATAGTGACCATACAGTTTTTGATCAAGTTATCTTAGACCCAGCTCTTACCGCGACAGTTCCAAGAGATCAATATTTTTGGACAGGAATGGACGCATATATTCATTGTATAGAATCTCTTTCTGGAAGTCATAGAAATGCAATAGGTGATGCTTTATCTTTTCAAACTTTATCTCTATCCAAACAAGTCTTCTATTCTGAAAATATGCAAACCTTAGAAAACCGAGAAAAGCTCATGGTGGCGTCTTATCTTGGAGGAAATGCTATTGCAACTAGTTATGTTGGTATGGTTCACCCATTTTCAGCTGGCTTGAGTGTTGTATTAGGAACCCATCACTGCGTCGGTAACTGTATAGTAATGAGAGCTATGGAAGAGTTTTATCCTAAAGAATTTGAAGAATTTTGGAAAATGGTTGCTGTTCAAAACATAAAAATTCCAGATAATTTATGCAAAAACTTGAGTGATGAAAAATTCGAACAGCTATATAATTCAACGATTATTCACGAAAAACCTTTAAAAAATGCGTTGGGAGAAGATTTTAAGAATATTTTAACTCCTGAAAAAGTAAGAGAAATATTTGAAAAGATGTAATTAGAAATAAAAAAAATTTAATTTAAATCGATAAACTTACTGAATATAATTTCTAACACGATACCAAAAAACCAATGTCGGTAAAAATCTCAATATAAAAGTGTATTAAAATGAATATTAAATCAACTCCCCTTGGCAAAAGAATTATTAATGAAATGAGCAAACCATACGTTATAGCAGAAATTGGTGTCAATCATGAGGGATCCATAAAAACTGCTAAAAAGCTTATTGAGTTAGCTAAAGAAGGTGGGGCAGATGCCGCAAAATTTCAAACTTATAAGGCTGCTTCTTTAGCCTCTAAAAATTCACCCGCTTATTGGGATCAGTCAAAAGAAGCAACCGATAGTCAATTCAACTTGTTCAAGAAGTATGATGGTTTTGAAAGGCAGGATTATGTGGAGTTGGCAGAACATTGTAAAAAAGTCGAGATAGATTTTATTTCCACACCTTTTGATAATGATGCGATAGAGACTTTAGATCCTTTGGTACCTTTCTTTAAAATTGCGTCGGCTGATTTGACCAACATACCCTTTCTTCGGAATATTGGTGCAAAAAAAAAGACTGTCGTTCTTTCTACAGGGGCATCAAACATCACCGAGATACAAAATGCAATAAATACACTTGAAAAAGCTGGGTGTGAAAATTTAATTTTACTCCACTGTATTTTGAATTACCCCACACCAGATAAGTTTGCACATATTAGAATGATCAAAGGGCTTAAAGCAGAATTCCCTGGGTATCTAATTGGATACTCAGACCATACATTACCAAATGATAATATGTCAGCACTTGTTTCAGCATGGCTTTTGGGTGCGGTAGTTATAGAAAAACATTTTACCCATGACAAATCATTAAAAGGAAACGACCATTATCATGCCATGGATGTTAAGGATTTAAAATCTTTTACTAGGCAGGTTAAAATAATTGATCGCCTAATTGGATCAGAGGAGAAAAAAGTGTCAATACCGTCTGAAAATATATCAAGAGAAAACGCTAGAAGAAGCATAGTTTTAGCTAATTCAGTTAAAGCAGGGTATACGATAAAAGAAAAAAACCTTACTCAAAAACGACCTGGAACTGGAATTTGTACTTCAAATTGGGACGAAGTAATAGGTGCAAAGGCAATTAAGGATTTAAGTGAAGATCATATTCTACTGTGGGAAGATATAGAAAAGAAAAGATAAACTCTGGGATAACAGTTGCTCTTATTCAAGCCCGAATGGGTTCAACTAGACTTCCTGGGAAGATGTTACGAATGCTTGGGCCACACACCCTTATTGAATGGGTTGTTGAAAGGGTAAAGCAATGTAAAGTTTTTGATCGAGTAATTTTAGCGACTAGTGATAGAAAAAGTGATGATCCATTAGTTGAAATAGTGAAATCAATGGGTATAGATATTTTCAGAGGAAGTGAAAGTGATGTTCTAGGTAGACTGGCTCATGCTGCTAGGAAGCATAAGGCAGAAACAGTTGTAAGAATATGTGCTGACAATCCCTTTGTTGACCCAGGTGAACTTAAGCGTCTATTTGATACATATGTCTCAACGACCAGTGATTATGCGTGCAATCATCAAGATCGATTGAAGAGCAAATATGCTGATGGTTTTGGAGCAGAAATCCTTTCGAATAAACTATTGCAAGAAATCTCAAAATGTACGAGCGAAGTATCTCATCGAGAGCATGTAACCCTATATCTTTGGGATAATAAAAAAAAATATAAGTTGTATGGTGTAGAGGCACCAAATCAACTAGCTTTCCCAAATCTAAAATTTGACATAGATACCAAAAGGGACCTAGTTAAGCTAACTCATTTAGTTGAGAGAGGTGTAAACATAAAAACAAGTGCTAAAAATATAATTAAACTCTATCATAAACTTTTTTAAATTAAATTTTAATGGGAAAAAACTCTATGGTTTCTAAAAGAGCAATTGTTATCATCAATGCTATTGGTAAGAGAGGCCCATTCCCAGATACTTTGACAAAAAGTTTAGCCGGGGTACCTCTCTTACAGCGAGCGATAAATTTAGCTCTTGAAATAACAATATCATCTCAAGTTTACGTGATAACCGATGCAGAGGAAATAGATTTAATGTCCGAAAGAAATGGAGTGGTTTCTCTAAAAACAAAAGATTTATATGATTTGTTTGCAAGCTTTCACAACGAAAATACAATAGTGTCCGTTTCACCATATTGTCCACTATTAACAAAGAGAGAAATAAATAATGCGCTAAAGATGTTTAAAGATACTAAATCCAATTTTTTACTTCCAGTCAAAAGAAACACAAAGACTGCGCTAAGTTTATTGGAAGATAAAGAAATTATTCAATATCTTACTAGTAAAGCAGATCAGGAAACATTGCTAACGATTTGTCCAGATTTTCATATTTTTTCTCCGCAAATTCTAGAAAATACTTTTTCTAGTCTGCCGTCTCAAAATAGAAATTACTTTGAGCTCTCGAGCAAATCTATAGAAATTAGAAATCCTGAAGATTGGTGGGTATGTGAGAAATTCTTGCGAAGAAAAAGAATAGTTTTTAGAGTAATTGGCAGCAAAACTATCGGTATGGGTCACATATATCGAGCTTTGACTCTTGCGCATGAAATTACAGATCATGAAGTTTTGTTCGTGTGTGATGAGGAAAGTGAGATGGTTGTAAAAAAGTTAACTGGTATGGAATATAGATACGAGGTTTTCCCCAAAAAGGGCATTATTGATGAGATTATAAAATTAAAACCAGACCTTTTAATTAATGATATTTTAGATACCCATAAGAAAGATGTATCTATATTAAGAAAGAAAAATATAAAAGTTTTGAATTTTGAAGATTTTGGAACTGGTGCTACTGAGGCAAACCTCACAATAAATGAAATGTTTGATAAGCCTGTTTTAAAAGGTGCTAATATCCTATGGGGGAAAAGATACTATTTTGTAAGAGATGAGTTCAATGATGCAAAACCTCACTCATTCAATTCAAAAATAGAGAGCTTGCTTATAACATTTGGCGGCACCGACCAAAATGATTTAACGAGAAAAATTTTATTTGCCGTAAAGGACTACTGTCAAACCAAGGGAATTAAGATTTTTGTTGTAACTGGAAGTGGGTATGTTCACTATGAAACGCTTCAAAGTGAAGCAGAAAAATTTGATAAATCATTCCTTGAAGTCACACATGCTACAGGCGTTATGTCAAGAATTATGGAAAAAACACCTATAGCAATTGCCTCGAATGGGAGAACAGTTTACGAGCTTGCCCATATGAATATTCCAGGCATTATTGTTCCTGTCAATGAACGAGAAAAAACCCACGCTTTTGCAAATAAAAAAAATGGCTTTTCCCCCTTAAATGGATTTAACAAAAATACCCCCAGTGAGGTTTTAACAACTCTAATACATCTGGTGGAGGATGTGGCTTTGAGAAAAAAGTATTTCAATAGAACTTTAAAATTTAATTTTAAAAACAACAAGCAAAACATATTGAACAAAATTGAGGACTTATTACACTAAGGTCACTTAATATTTTTGGGCAGGTGGAATGGAGAATAAAATGCACGACTACAGAAAATTATTCCTTTCAAAAGAACAGTACTTAGTTGATAGAAGCACTGATTTTAAATCAAAGATCCCAACGATAATTAACTTAATTAATAATGTTTGTGGGCTTTCCATTGATTGGTCTTATCCAGATAATACCGAAAAACTGACAGAATTAGAATTAATAAATATACAGAAGGCAGTATCAGGTGAAGCACAAGAATCTTTGGTCTCAATAATTTCGCCTTATATTGAACCCCAATTGAGAAAATTGTTTGGAGAAGATTTAAAATACCAAATAAGGGTAAGTGCACAGGTTAAGAGCAGATGGTCGAAACAGGTTACTGAAGAAAAGCGTATGGGCTTTTTTAGTGATAATATTTTTTATGAGCATAAAACCCAGCCAAATATCGCTTTTCCCACCCGAGCTCATCAGGATTTAGACAATAATGGAAATAGAGGAAGTCATACTATGATTTTCTATTTTCAACTGACTGAGGCAGTTCCTAGGTCCTCAGCTTTAGAATTTGGAAAGTTTGATAATGACATAGGAATGTTGCGGTTTTCTTCTAAATGGGGGTATCCAAATGAAATTGACCATGATACGCAAGAAAAAATCGACTGGGAGACACCTGACTTGACACCTGGCAATATAATGCTGATGACGGGTTTAACCCCGCATCGAAGTAGTAAAGTGGGACAAGTGCCAAGGGTGGCATTAAATGTAAAAATTCAACCTTCCAATATTTGTTATCTAGAGCATATCTATGATGCATCTTTAGAAAGCATAAGGGATGAAAATAGCTTAAAAGCAAAGTTACACATTATGAAAGAAGCTCTCGCAGAATTATCAAAAAAACATAGGTTACTGCTTTATGAACTAGCAGTTGCAGAGTTTTTGCTTGGAAATAAAGTGTTGGCAAAACAAACCTTAAGAGAGCTTTGCCTTTTCGATATTGATGACAAGCTACTAGACAAATGGATTGTTGCCTCAATTCTTAAAAAAGTAATGTATCATGTAACGGAAGATGAAATTAATTGTTCTCTAAACCTTCACGAGCGAATTGTTCCTTTATCATCGGGCCATGCAATATTAGAAACTATTAATCTTTACTCTTAGTTTATGGATTAATTATGAAAACTTGTCTCATATTGACAGGAAATGAAGTACACCATAACTTTTTTATAAATTCTTTGATAAATGGGTTGAGAGACGTTAATTTTGAAATTTTGAAGACAAGTTCTTTGAAAAATGATTTTGAATTTTTTTATCCGATATTTTCAAAGAATATCAACAAGCGTAATAAAGAAAAATTAGTACAGTTTTTATTTAACCGAAATAAGAAGCTATGCCTTGAAGAGGACTTTCAGGTTTTGCAATCCCCAATATCTCAAAAAATATTTCCTGACAGCGAGAGCTTGCATGCTTTTTTGGATAAATTATTTCTAAATGAAACTTATGACCTAGCTGTTACTTATGGATCACCGATAATTACCAATCACAAATTATTGGGTATGAAATCATTTAATATCCATTTTGGTCTTTCTAGGTTTTATAGAGGAGGCACTTCAAATATAACGGCTCTGGCTGCAGGAGAGTTTGAAAAAGTTGGAGTTACTTGTCATGAGCTAAAAAAGACCATCGATGATGGTGGCGTATTATTTGAGATAGATAACCAACCCCTGCATGATTATAACAATATTGATGAAATGAATTACTATTTGCTTAAAGCTACTATTTACAAATTTATTGAAATTTGTAAAAAGGGAACTTATGATGTTTATGAAATTCCTAAGGGAGCTCTAATCCCAAACAATAAACTCACCCACGACATTTTACTGAATGCAGAAGAGAACTTAAAAAATTTATCTGAAACCTTTAATAAGTAAGTCATTAATAGTAAATTAGGCATGTGATTCTATGAAAAATTTTAATGAAAAATTAGTGGAAACCTTTGTGTCAAGCAGCTTGGCGACTGAAGATAAGCTCATAAATTTTCCTCGTTTTGTAAATAGAAGGGATGTAGCAACCTTTCTAAATCGATATGAAATATTTAAGAAGGTACTAAATATTCATGGTGCGATAGTTGAGTGCGGAGTTAATCTGGGCGCAGGTTTATTTAGCTGGTTACACTTTTCTAGTATTTTAGAACCTTATAATTCTTCAAGATATATTGTGGGCTTTGATACCTTTGAGGGGTTTCAGTCATTAAATAAAAATGATGAAAAAGGGATTTACGTAGAAGACAGATGGAAGGAATTTTCTTCTAAGCAGTCTTATGAGGAGATACTTGAATCCGTTAAAACGCAAACGGAAAATAGACCACTTTCTCATTTAGATAAAGTATCAGTGATAAAGGGTGATGCAACGGAAACAATACCCAGTTATATGATTGATAACCCTCATCTTTTGGTATCCCTTCTCCATATAGATTTCGATATCCACGAACCCACAAAAATTGCTTTGGAGAACATTGTTCCGCGAATGCCAAGAGGTAGTATAATTGCTTTTGACGATCTAAGCGCACATGAAGGTCCCGGAGAAACTATAGCGTTTCTAGAATCCATGGATCTTAAAAAATACAAGTTGTGTAGAAATAATTTCGACTCATTCCTATGCTATTTAACAATTGAATAAAAAGCTAGAAATATGGCTTTTAACCACCTCCAATTGAAAATAAATAAGGTTTTACAATATGATATTTTCTCAACAATTGAGGATCTAACATGAAAGTTTTGGGGCTCTCTCTTGGAATACTTTCTACTGCTGCTATTTCAGTTAATAATGAAATTATATCTTGTAGCTCTGAGGAAAGATTTTCCAGAATAAAAAATGATGAACAGTTTCCTGTAAAATCAATAGAATTTGTTTTGAATAAAGGAAACATTAAGATGGGCGAGTTGGACAAAGTCGTTATCGCGGGTACCTCACTCAACTTAAATACACATTTAATGCGAAAATATAGTTCTTGGTCTATTTCTGATCATTTTAGACTGATGGAAGAGTTCTGGAAGCCGAGACTCTTGCAGGGTGAAACTCCAAACTATAACGAAATATTTAAGGAAAAAATCGATAAAAAACAGTTTCCTGGAGAAAAAAAATGGGACCAATTTTTGCAGACTATTAGCGATGACTACTACGATGTAAAAGATAACGATAAATACAAAAATTTTTTACATGACATGATTGTATCCACAACCGGTATTGAAAAAAAGCATATAATACACTTGGACCATCATTCTTGTCATGCTGCTTACGCATATTGGGCCAGTCCCATAAGAGGGAAGGGAACTTTGATTATTACGGGTGATGCTTTTGGAGATGGATACAGTAGCACTTTGTCTACTATCAATGATAAAGGAAACATAGAATGTCGTCATAAAGTACCAGCAGATGAATTTATTCTGGGAAGGCTTTACAGGCATATCACTCTATTAATGGCAATGATGCCTGATGCTCATGAATACAAAATAATGGGACTTGCTCCCTACTCAAAGATAGAAACGCTTAAGAAAGCATACGATGTTTTTAAGGAAGGTATGTATGTTGATGGTATAGACTTTAAATGGAAAAAAAGACCCTCTGATTTATTTTTTTGGTATAAAGAAAGGCTCGAGCAATGTAGGTTCGATGGTATAGCAGGTGGCTTACAAAAATATTTGGAAGAGATACTTGTCGAATACACTTCAAACGCTCTAAAGAAGTACAATTGTAACAAGCTAGTTTTTTCTGGGGGCTTATCCATGAATGTCAAAGCAAACATGATTATAAAAGATATTGAGAGATTGGATGAAATGTTTGTACCTCCTTCCGGTGGGGATGAATCATTGGCTATTGGAGCTTGTTACGCATATTTGGATCAGATAGAAAAAGAAACAAATTTAATTCCTTTAAAAAATGTGTATTTAGGCCCAGATGTTAGTAAAGATGATATTAATCACGTTTTAAATTGTGCAAAAAAAGAAGGGTTCACCGTCAGAAAAGCAAGTGATGAAAAAATAGCTGATTTATTGATTCAGGGCAAGGTGGTTGGACGATGCGTAGGCAGAATGGAATTTGGTGCTAGGTCTCTTGGTAACCGATCAATAATAGCTGATCCAAGAAGCAGTAAAATTGTGCAAGTTATCAATGAAAAAATAAAAAATAGAGACTTTTGGATGCCGTTTGCACCAAGCATTATAACAGAAACAGAAGATGAAATGTTTGTAAATAATAAAAATTTAAAAGCTCCTTACATGACAATTGCTTTTGAATCAACCACGTTCGGGAAAGATAACCTATCTGCTGCTTGTCACCCTTCTGATAAAACATTGCGTCCTCAAGTTGTTTCCAAAGCAAGCAATGAAAAATATCACGACTTGATATCAACATTCAAAAATAAAACAGGAGTAGGAGGATTATTAAACACATCATTTAATTTGCACGGCCATCCAGTAGTTAATTCGTCACAAGATGCATATGATGTGTTTAAAAAAACTGACATAGATGTTCTTTTATTTGAGACGCATTACATTTTGAAATAAAGTTTGTATTTTAAAGTAGAGAAAGTGTAAAGGGACAAACAAAGTTAGATGTTTTTAGCAACTACAGCAATGGACGATCTTTGGGATAAAGAGGGCAAAGATATTTTATTGGCAGGAAAATGGTGCCTGAAATACAAGAAGAAACACAAAACAAATTTACGGTGTTTATCATACCATTGGGAATATGCTGAAGACATTTACAGTGCACAGCTGTATTGCAACAAAGTTTACGAAAAATCCTTATCAATCTTAGCTAATGATCTAAACAAATACTTAGGCTTCAAGAGAGAGAAACAATATTATAGAATATTACTTGGAAATTGGCTTATACATTTTATTCATCAGGCATATGATAAGTTTAAGATATTAGAATTAGCAAAAATTAAAGGGGCCTCATATACATGGGTTCTAGATGAACATCAGTATTATTACCCTTTTGATTTTAATGATTTCATGACAAAGTCAACAGATGACTTGTTCCAATTTCAGCTTTTCTCCCAAGTTGCGAAGTATTCCAAAATCAAAACAATTAAAAGAACTGTTAGCGATCCTTTTGAAATTGAGCAAATTAGACAAAAGGAAAGACCTCTTTCTTTTGTGTTTGGATTAACAAAACGGCTTGTTGCAAATATAATTTTAAAGACCTCTTCAGTTCTCAAGCTTAAAAAAAAAATAATAATAGTTAATCCATACTTTAAAAGAAATTCAAAAAAATTTCATCTGCTTCTTTCCCTAAAATCCTTTGGCAGAATTATTTTCGATGATTTTCTATATACCCCCAATAGTGTGAAAACAAAGCCTGATTTTGATTTAAGACAAAGAAAACAAAAAAAAATCAAAGGTTTTTCAGACTGGATTTCAGACCTAGCTTTATCAAATATCCCACTTTGTTACCTTGAGTATCATTTGGAATATGAAAAGTTAGTATCATCTCTATATATCGAAAAAGGCTATGTTTTTCTTACATATAATGCTTTATATACCAACGTGCCTTTTCAATATTTTTTAGCAAAGCGGTATAAAGATCATACAATTTGTTCAGCGCAGCATGGTTCGGCATTCGGAATAGATAAGTGGCATGATGGGGAGAAATTAGAGAGGTCAATATCTGATATTTTTTATACTTTTGGTTGGAAAGAAGATAATAAGACCAAGCCTCTACCCATGCCTAATTTAGTAAAAAATTATGATAAAAATAATTCTAAAAAAGATATATTGTTACTAACTACCATTAGAACCAGATATGTCACTCGTTTTTTGCATGGCCCAACGTCAACAAAGAATTTGACTGATCATGTGGATTTACCAATACAATTTTTAAGTAATTTACAAAATTTAAATTTGGTGAATATAAGGCACCATCCAGCGCACGATATCCGCAAATGGAATAACCGCGAAAGAATACTAGAACGATTTCCTAAT
>CACAFI010000001.1 GCA_902531755.1 uncultured Alphaproteobacteria bacterium | reverse complement strand
ATTTTTCAGCCATAAACGAAAATTTCTTTTGTTCTCAGGGCTAAATTTTTTACCGCCAAACGCAGCAAATGTTTGCTGTAATTCAGTCAACGTAAAACCATCTTTGTGAAACGCAAAAGCTAGCGAAGGTTTTCTTTCTATCAATAACCGTGAATATTTAACTCCATCACTACAAATTTTATTGTGATCAAAACACAAATCCGGCAAATTCTCGACATTAAACCAATTGACATCGAAAACATCAGAGTTTGCTCTAATCCTTAACTTTCCTGAAGGATGCACCGCTAAATAGGCTACTGAAATCACTTGGTGTCGAGAGTCTCTATTTGGGTCGCTATAATTGGCGAAGTGACTCATGTAAGGAACCTGAATTCCTGTTTCTTCATTTAATTCTCTTTGCGCGCATTGATCAAGATTTTCACCTTTTTCTAAAAAACCTCCGGGTAATGCCCACCCATTTTCATGATCTAAGCGTTTCACAAGTAAAACTGAGAGTTTTTTTTGTCTTAGTGACAAAAGAACAATATCTGTTGCTACGGAGGGATGCCAATAATTTGATTCAAAGAAAGCCATGTAAGTATTATATACATACTAAGTGAAAATAACTATAATTTTATCGTAAATTAAAGTAATTGTTGCACTTCAGGTTCAAATTTTCTAAAGGGAAAGATAAAATTTAAGAGCAACCGATGTCTAATGAAATTCTTGTCTCAATTAAAAAGCGCTTAAAACTACCTGCGATAGTAGCGCCAATGTTTCTTGTTTCAGGGCCAGATGCTGTGATCCAATCATGTAAAGAAGGCCTTATGGGATCTTTTCCGGGCCCAAACGCGCGTACTATTGATGACTTAAGAAATTGGTTTGAAACAATCGACACAAAACTAAACAATGAAGACGCTCCATGGGCTTTTAATATGATTACCCACAACAGCTATGGACGCTTTGATGAGGAAATTACACTCGTTGAAGAATTTAAACCAAAAATAGTTATCACAGCTCTTGGAGGACCGCATAGGGTGACACAGCAAGTTCATGGATATGGTGGTCTCGTATTTGCAGATGTTAACTCTCCTTCTTTTGCAAGAAAAGCAATTGATAGAGGCGCCGATGGCTTGGTACTTGTTTGTACTGGCGCTGGCGGCCACACTGGTGAGTATGCGTTGATGCCCTTTCTCGATGAAGTAAGATCATTCTTCGACGGCCCCATAATAGTAGGTGGTGGAATTAGCAATGGTAGGAGCATACGTGCTGTGGAAACCCTTGGTGTTGATTTTGCGTATATAGGTACAAGATTTCTGGCAGCTAAAGAAACTTTAATATCAGATGCCTACAGACAAATGGTCTGGGACAGTAAAATGGAAGACTTGATCCAATCACGCGCCATTACGGGGGCACTTGGAAACTGGATGAAAGCAAGCGTCGAAGCTTCTGGGCTATCTCTTGATGATACAAAGAAAATAGCAAAAATCGATTTTTCAGGAGATATGCATGCAGGATCAAAAGCGTGGAAAACAGTCTGGAGTGCTGGGCAAGGTGTTGGAAACGTTAAAAACCCAGAAACAATTAAAGAAATTATAGACATTTTGAAAAAGGAGTATGAAACAGCAGTTGAACTTCAATCTAAAGGGAGTCAATATTTATAGCGTATTTATTTGATGCTTGAAGCTTATGATTTGTGGTTTCAAATAAAATGTAAGTTATGATATTATCTGACTTAAACATGAGTTTTAAAAAATAAAAAATGGTAACAAAAGAAGAAAAACAAATTATTGAGCAAATACTTGAGTTTTGTGAAACCGGCAAAACTTCTATGACTGATGAAATAATGCATAATCCCGTTTCTAATTACAATGATCCAAAAAAATTAAATGCTGAAATTAATACTCTCTTTCGCGAGTTTCCAATTATTGTTGCGCATGTAAGCGAATTATCTGAACCAGGTCAGTTCATTACCCATAATGATACCGGTGTACCAATATTAGTTACAAGAAATAATGACAATGAGTTAAAAGCTTTTGTGAATGTTTGCCAACATAGGGGCGCAAAAGTCGAAGGGCGTGAGTGTGGAAAAGCTAAGACTTTTTCATGCCCATATCATAGTTGGACCTATGACCTTAATGGAACATTAAGAGGAATGCCGCAACCATTCGGGTTTGATAACTTAGATAAAAGCAAATATGGGCTCAAGGAATTGCCAGTATACGAGCATTTTGGAATGGTCTGGGTTAGACCATCTGCAGATGCAAAGCGGGTAGACATGGCAAAATGGTTGGCTCCAATGGAGAGTCAATTTAATGCTTTAAACTTAGATAATCATATAATTTACAAAAAATGGACACTGCCAAGAAATATGAGTTGGAGATTAGCTTTGGAGGGCTTTCAAGAGAATTATCATTTTTGTTCTGCACATGAACACACTGCGTGTTCTGGTTACCTAGACAATCAAAGCGTTTTTACCAATCACTATCCTCACGTACGTCACTCAGTTCCATTATGGAATATAAGGGAACTTAAAGGCAAACCTCAAGAAGAGTGGACGTACAGAAAATATTTTATGACACAAAATTATTTATTTCCCTGTAACTTTGTCCAAGTGATGACAGATCATGTCTATGTGCATTCGATAATCCCAACCGGTCCAGGCACTTGTGTATTTAAATGTATGATGCTTATATCTGAACCAGCAAATACTGATAAGGCTAAACAATATTGGGAAAAAAATTATAATGTTGTCAAAGAGGTGTTTAATGAAGACTTTGAGATAGGTGAAGCCATTCAGGCAGGCTTGTCAACTAATGCAAATGATAACTTTGTTTTTGGAAAATATGAATGTGGATTGCATTGGGGACAGCAAGCTATAGATGATGCTCTCGATGGACGGTTAAAAGCAAGCTAAGTACTGCTTCATTTTTAAAAACTGCTAATTTTTTTCTTTTGAAAACTCCTTTATGATTTCCAAACATAGATGTGTAGCTTTTTCCATATCTTGAGCAGAAATCCATTCAATAGGACCATGAATATTTTGCATGCCAGTGAATAGGTTTGGCGTAGGCACACCTAACTCGGTTAACAAAGAACCGTCTGTGCCACCTCTTATGGGTTTTGAAAAAGAAACAATGTTTAAGTTTTCCATAGCTTTCTTAGCTATCTCAACAGACCTCATATTCTTCTCAAGCCAATAACGCATGTTTCTGTATTGTGGTGTGATTTCGCAGGTAATTTCGGCTCTTGGCTCGGACGAGTTAATCACCTCACATACCTTTTTCAAAAGATCCCCTTTATCCTTTAAGCCTGCAAGCTCAAAATCACGTAAAATAAAGCGAAGCGTCATTTCAGAAGACCCTCCAACCATATCTGTAGCATGAATAAACCCTTCGCTATCTTCCGTAGTTTCTGGGGTAAGAGTGGCTTGCGGCAAAGTACTAATAATCTTTGCTGCAATATGGATAGCATTTACTAACTTATCTTTTGCTAAACCAGGATGAATTGATACGCCTTTAATATTAATTTCCGCTTTATCTGCAGAAAAGGTTTCATATTCTAAGTCTCCAATTTTCCCCCCGTCAAAGGTATATGCCGTGCCTACGCCGAGGTCAGTGGCCAGTTGTTTTTTTACACCGCGACCTATTTCCTCATCCGGAGTAAATGCGACCCTAATAGGGCCATGCTTAAGTTCAGAATTTTGTAACAGGTGATTTATTGCTGTCATTATTATTGAGACACCAGCTTTATCATCAGCTCCAAGCAATGTAGTTCCAGACGCGGTTATAATATCATCACCCTTTTTATCCTTTAGATATTTGTACTCATTTGGCGACAGGATCAACTCCGGATCATCGGGAAATGTGATATCTCCCCCATTGTAGCCTTTAATTAACCTCGGCTTAACACCTGAAGCATTGAATTGTGGTGCTGTATCCACATGCGCTAAAAATCCAACAGATGGTGCTGATATATTTCCGGGCACTGTCGCTAAAACCACTCCATAGTCTGTGAGCTGAACATCCTTAGCTCCCAAAGCAAGAAGCTCTTCCTTTAACAAGTTCAGCATATCAAATTGTTGATCGGTGCTAGGCGTTTTATCAGAAAGTTCATCGCTCTGGCTGTCGATAGCAGTATACCGTATCAACCTTTCCGTTAACTCGTCTTTAAATTCACTCTCCATAATTACTTCTAATCTTCTTAGCTATTATCATGATAAATGCGCGCAATTACTTCCTTCAATAATTTTGCTGCAACCATAGCCGTCAAATTATGAAAGTCTCTTTTTGGATTATACTCCACAATATCGGCACCGATCAACCGTCCCTTAAAACCATTAAGACAATCTATTAACTGTCGCGTAGATAGGCCACCCGGTTCAAAGTGAGAAACTCCTGGAGCATATGCGGGATCTAAAGCATCGATATCAATACTGCAGTACACTGGTTTTGAAAAGCTTAATGAACTTAGTTTAGTAAGGTCTTTCATTTGATATATCTCGACTCCAAATTTTTCTGCCTGTTCACGCTGATGTTTAGTCAACGTTCTAATACCTACTTGAACTAATCTATTAACTCTGCCCGTTTCCATTATTCTAGCAAAGGGTGATGCATGACTGAGTTTATTATCCAATAAATTATCATAAAGATCTGGATGTGCATCAATATGAAGAATATCTAGAGTATCGCATATATCCAAATGGGCATCTAAAATAGGCCACGAAACCGAGTGGTCTCCTCCTAACGAAATAAGTTTTTGATCTGAAGCCAAAATATCTTTTACAAAAGTTTTAATCTTTTTAAAGTTCTCTATTGCTACCTCACCGGAGAATTCGATATCTCCAAGGTCTTCCCAAATACCAGTTTGATCCAAGTCCAAACCTGATTCAGAAAATAAATTAGAAGAGGCAGAATACAGCGCCTCTCGAATTAAAGGTGGAGCAGCACTCGACCCTCTCATAAAGGAAGAGTTTATATCATCAGGAACCCCGAGTAGTTTTATAGATGCTCTCATTGAATTGCCTTATCAATTTTAGCTATTAAGATATATATTCCCATCCAAGTAGCGCGCCGTATAGCCTCCAATAAATACCCTTTCTCCTTTAAGCTCACAAATGAGAGAGCCTCCCCTTTCAGAACATTGATAGGCATTTAGATTATTCTTTTTTAGGATATCCGCCCAATAAGGAATGAGCAAAGTATGGGCCGAGCCTGTCACTGGGTCTTCATCTATTTTAGATTTTGGGTAAAAACATCGTGAAACAAAATCATAATCATCACCCAGAGCACTAACAATCAATCCTCTTGCGTTAAGTTCGGATACTTTCCTCATGTTTACGGATATATTTCTAATACTAGATTCATTATCTAAAATTGCTAAGTAATCATCACGGCCCTTAAACAATTGCCGGATATTAGCCCCTACACTCTCTCTTATAACATTATTAATTTTTTGTTCGATTGGTTTATCAGCGGGAAAGTCTAAAAAGATTTGATCTTGTTTTTTAATTGTTTTTAGAAGACCTCTCTGTGCAGAAAAAGTAATCTCTTTCTGATCTTTATCCATATAATCGTCAAACAAAACCCGAGCACTTGCTAATGTTGCGTGGCCGCATAACCCCATTTCACATTCGGGCGTAAACCACCTAATACCTAAGGGTTTAGTGTTCATGTTTATAAACGCAGTCTCAGATAAATTATTTTCAGATGCTATATCCTGCATTTCTCTGTCGGATAACCAATTATCAAGGATACAAACCGCTGCGGGATTACCCGAGAATACTTTCTTAGAGAATGCATCTACCTGGTATATTGGAATAGATTTCATGCTAATAGGCTCTTTCTCATTTTAAAATTATAAATCCATAAGTTTACTGTTTCAAACAGATTTCTCTATCCAAGAATAGTTAGATTTTATATAACCAGTAGATCATAAATCTAGCGCTAACTAACATGAACTCAATATATAGAAAGTCATTATTTAACATCCCATCAGGTATGATCTATCTAGACGGCAACTCCTTAGGCCCTCCACTGAAAGGAGTAGAGTCTATATCAGAAAACGTAATTGTTAAAGAATGGGGTGGAAAGCTGATAAAAGGTTGGAATGACACTAATTGGATGGAACAGCCAATAACTGTTGGTAATAAAATTGCTAATATAATCGGTGGGGATAAAGGTTCGATAGTAGCTGGTGACACTCTTTCCATTAAGACTTACCAAGCTTTGGCAGCAGCTATAAAACTGAATCCCCAAAGAAATATAATACTTACAGATATTGATAATTTTCCTTCAGACATTTATATAGCTGAAGGCCTTGTTGATAGTTTGAACTCAAATTTTGAGCTTAAGAAAGTAAAGAGAAATGAGATTATATCATCGCTTAATGAGCAGGTTAACACAGTATTACTTACCCATGTCGATTATCGGACTGGGTCAATGTTTGATTTAGAAAGTATTACCAAAAAAGTACATGGAAATGGATCAACCATAGTCTGGGACTTAGCACATAGCGCGGGAGCTGTCCCTTTAAATCTTAAAGCGATTAATTGTGAATTTGCTGTCGGGTGTACCTACAAGTTTTTAAATGGTGGGCCGGGTGCGCCTGCTTTCATATATGTGAGGCCTGACTTGATAGAAAAGTGTTACCCAATACTTAGAGGCTGGCTTGGTCATAAGGCACCATTTGATTTCCATAATACATTTGAGAAATCAGCTTCAATTGAAATGATGCGGGTTGGTACACCTCCTGTTATTCAAATGTCAATCTTAGAAAAATCCCTAGATGTTTTTCGAGACCTTGACTTTCATAAATTAAGAGAAGAGAGCATAAAGCTTTCAGATTTATTCATAAATATGGTTGAACAAACATGTTCAGATCTTCATTTAGAGAGTCCTGTAAATTCCTCTGAGAGAGGTTCACAGGTGTCTTTTTCTCATCCGTCTGGTTATGCAATAATGCAAGCATTAATAGACAGTAATATAATTGGAGATTTTAGAGCGCCTAATATTATTAGATTTGGTATTACTCCGCTCTATATCAATGAAAAAGATATAATCCAAACGGTTAAGGTCTTAGAGGATATACTGTCTAAAAGACTTTGGGACAATCCAACGTATTTAAATAGAAAAAAAGTAACCTGATTTTGAGAAACACGTACCTAAAATGATAGCCTTTGCTTTTGCCGTTTTTTTTATGATTGCCACCCCTGGCCCAGCAGTATTAGCGCTGGCAGGAGTAGGTGCTGCATACTCTTTTAAAGTTGGTTTAAAGTTTCTTGTTGGGTTAACGATTGGTTATCTGTCAGTTTGGGCTCTTGTTATTACTGGGTTTGCTTCGGTGATTTTTTCTATTCCAGTAATGAGAACTATTTTTCTTTTTATCGCATCGGGATACCTAGTCTATCTCTCCCTAAAAATTATGCTTAGAGGCTCTGAAATTGCTTTCGTAAGCCCTCAAAAAGAACCTACGCTAGCCGAAGGCATTTTTCTCCAACTGGTAAATCCAAAAGCGTATGCTTTCCATTCCATTCTTTTGACTGGTTTTGCGGTCTTTCCTGATAATTTTGTTTTAGAAACAACTTGGAAATTTATCGTTATGAACTTAATCTGGATCCCTTTACACGTAGCATGGTTGGCTTTGGGTTCAACAATAGAAAGAATAAATTTAAAACCTAGCACGCAAAAATATATCAACATAATAATGGGCTCTTCATTATTAGTAGTTGCTGTTCTCAGCTTTCTTTCCATGGCAAAAATTTGAGTTTAAAAATCATGAATAATGAATGGTTGTACCAAGTAAGAATAAAGCTTCCACAAGATTTAGCGGATGATTTAAGAAGCGATAGCAACTTGGATATATCTAAGGAAATAAATAAAATCGCAAGAAAACATCAAACTAGAACCGTGTGTACGCTCGATGGATTTTTAGATTATGTGAAAGATGCAGAGAAAAATTATATTAAAGATTACCCATTATACCATTGGACTAAGTCAGTAGTACAAGATCCTAATAAACAGATTAAACACTCAAAATCATTCGCTTTTTACTTCGGGGATGAACAGATATATGAAAAGGAACGTGCTGTTTCTCTATACAATGATTTAGTAGAATTTAATGATAAAAATAAAATTGAGGAGATTACGATGATTGACTCAAACCCAAGAAATAATCCTCAGCCCCCAAAGAATAAAAACTAACTTATGAAATATTGGCCATGAACTTTTTAATTTTAATAATCCTTGGTCTCGGATGGGGCCTAAGCTTTACACTCGGTAAAATTGCTATAACAGCTGGTGGGACTCCTATTGGTTTGACCTTCTGGCAAAGTCTTTTTAGTGGCCTCATTCTATTAGCTTATGTGTTTTTTAGGCACGGAAAACTTATTATCCCAAAAACAATGCTTCTTCCTATAGTTATAATTACTTTTCTATCTGTAGTTATCCCCAATATTATCTTTTACGCTTGTGTTGAACACCTTGACGCTGGTGTGTTATCAATTTCAGTCTCCGTAATTCCCCTCTTTACCTATTTAATTGCCTTAGGGCTAGGAATGGATAAGTTTAAGGTGAGAAGAATGCTAGGCCTTATCACCGGTTTCTGTGCACTTCTAATTTTAATACTTCCAGAAAACAGTTTGCCAGATAAAAGAGATATTCCCTGGGTCTTACTCGCCCTTAATTGTGCTCTATGCTATGCCTTGGAAAATATCTACATTGATAGACTAGCATTACAAAATTTTGGACCTATCCGCTTAGTTTGTGCAGTTTCCTTTGTCTCCGCAATAATCACCTTTTTGCTTTCTTTGGTGATGGATCAATTTTTTATACTGCAGCCAACAAATTTATATTTGTTTATCTCAACTTTAAGTCTAGGGTTCATCAGCGCTACCGCATACTCAATATTTATTTATCTCATTGGAAGAGCAGGATCGGTCTTTTCATCTCAAGTAGGATATCTTGTGACATTTTTTGGCGTCGTATGGGGAATAATTATTCTAGGTGAAAGTCACTCTGTTTTTGTGTGGATAACTTTAGCTATGATAATGATGGGAATATTTCTTGTTCAACCCAAACAAACTAATGAAAGTACCGATTTTGAAAATGTTTAAATGCCTCTATGGAATACTGTAAACATTACTCGCTGTCTTAAAGAAAAGATTATTCTTATCTGTTTCGCTAAAATCCTTTACTAGATTTTTAAAGGAATTCCATAAAACTTGATAGGAAACCGAATACTTATCAACGGGAAAATTGCTTTCAAACATGCATCGTTCTGATCCAAAATAATCTATAGTCGTTAAATAAAATTGTCTCTGAAGGGACATAAACTGTTCAGAAGTAGGAGGATTTGGGTTTACTTCAAAACCAAGACCGTTTATTGGCATAGCTAAACCCCCTAATTTAGAAAAGACATTCTCATACTGGGATAATTCCTTTAGATCTTTCTTCCAATTTTCAAAAACCTGTTCTTTTTTTGTTGCATATGAGCCGACCCCCAACGGACCACTAAAATGATCTAAAACAATTACAAGATCGGGGTTATTCCTTGCCAAATGGGCTACTTGGAGTAGTTGGTGATGATATTGCCATGCCTCAAAAACAAGTCCTTTTCCAGATAAAATTTTTACCCCTTCCCCAAATTCTTTCATTAGATACATGTCTTCCGGTGGATTGTGATGTGAATTATTTATAGAGTCACTGGGATCCCAGCTCCCCGCATGCCGGATACCTTTAAAAAGGTTTCCTCCTATATCAAGATGCCTCTCTAGAACCTCATCTACATCTTTTCCTAGTAACATGTTAGCGTGACCAATTATTCCTGAAATTGTTGTCTTTTTACTATTTTCCAGAGAAAGTTGAGCTAAGCCTTTTATATATTCTGTTTCTCCAACTGGATTAAAATCCTCATTTTCAGAATTCCAAAAAAACTCCGAACACTCGATGTAAACACTATCTGTCACATTATGTCCTGAACTTGTATCTTCCCAAAAATCCTCAATCATATAGTTATAAAGACGATGTCGCCTAACATTTGAAGAACCTGCAACGGTCTTTGGCCACAAGTGATGGTGAGGATCAATTATCCTTTGTCCAGGGTCAATTATATCTTCCGTTACTCTTTTAAGCCAATCCAAATCTACAGTATACGCACTCATGCAATCATTCTATGAGTGACAGAAAAATAATAAAGAGTAAAATCAAGTAATGGAGAATTATGAAAAAAATATTGTGGATCCCAAGTACGTTTATGACAAACTGGACGTCAAAAATTTCAAAGTCATTGATTGCACCGTCTACTTTGAACTTAAAAAGGTAGGCGCTTCAACTATACATAGTGGATACGAAGATTATTTAAAACGGCACATCCCTGGTTCTGCATATTTACATATGGTAGACGATCTATCAGAAAAGGATAATCCCATACCTTTTTCAATTGTCTCGCAAGAAACATTGAATGAAAAGCTATCCAGCATTGGCATAAATAATGAAGATGAAATTATTCTGTATGGGTCTGGGTTTCACATGGCTATCACAAGAGCGTGGTGGGTGTTAAAAATGTCTGGAGCGCGTAATGTGAAAATCATGAATGGTGGATTGGCCTCATGGCAAAAACATAATTTTCCCCTATCAACAGGAGAAGAGGTGTTTAAAAAAGGAAATTTTCAAGGAGCCCGCAGTCATGAAACAATTTTTGACAAAAATAAAATGAAAGAAGCTCTAAATGATGATAAATTTATTTTTGTAAATGCCCTTACATATAAACAATTTTGTGGTGGAGGAACACATTATGGCAGGCCCGGAAGAATACCAAAAAGCATCAATATTCCGGCCCTAACTTTACTGGATCATGATACAGGAAAATTCCTAACTCCATCTGAAATGCATGCTATGATAAAACCTCTAATTGATACTGATAAGTCAATAGTAAGCTACTGTGGAGGTGGTATAGCGGCCACGACAGTTTTTTTTGTTGCTAAGATTTTCGATATCGAAAAACTCTTTCTGTATGACAACTCGCTTCTAGAGTGGTCCAATGATCCCTCCTGCCCCATGGAGCTAGACTAGGGATACAAGAAGCTAACATTTTTATGCTTGCCTATTATTTTTTGAGTGCTAACTTTGAAAAAATTTTTAGGAGATATTTTATGTTTTTTTTAGGATTACTTGGCGTAATTGGTGTAATGATGTATGCAGCAATAACAGGTGGGGATGCTGCTAAATTTATAGACCTTCCTTCTCTCGTTGTAGTTTTTGCTACCTCATTCTTTGCAGGACTAGCTTTGAGCAAAGGAAAGTTTGATGAAAGAACAATTTCACTTACCGGAGATGCGGCAGTTATAGTTGGTTGGCTAGGTTTTCTAATTGGTCTCGTTTTGATGGCTGGAAGCTTAAATGATCTGTTGGCAACTCAAATGCTTGGGTCTGCTTTTAGCGTAGCTTTTTTGACCGTTTTTTATGGCTACTTTATTAAACTCGTTTGTTTTATGTACGGTAATTCTAAGTAAGTCCAGAAAGACTACAAGGCTTCTAAAACAGATCATTAATGGACAAAAATAGTTATTCTAAGTCGTTTCCGATCCCTGAAGGTAGAGTTAAAAGGGCATCAAGTTTTGGTAAAATAGCAATAAAGTTTGCTAGCTCAATTTTTTTGGATGGAACAAAAGAATTAATTGGTGGGCGGTCTCCAGCGTTAAAAAACCTACTAATTCAAGAAAAAAATATCCTCACCTTTATAGAAGAACTTGCAAAATTGAGAGGTGCGGCATTAAAAATTGGCCAATTAATATCTCTCGAAGCAAATGACTTTTTGCCAGAACAATTTAGTAAAATGCTTGGCGACTTAAGAAATAAAAACTTTCATATGCCGAATTATCAACTTGGTGAAGTCTTAAGAGAAAATTATGGCGATAACTTTTTAGATAACTTCTCCGAATTCAATGAAACGCCAATCGCCGCTGCTTCAATAGGTCAAGTTCACAAATGTCGATATGGCAATAAAGACTTAATATTAAAAATACAATACCCTGGAATTAGAGAGAGTATTGAAAGTGACGTTTATAATATCAGAGTTCTTACTAAAAACCTGCGCATTTTACCAAAGTCCTTTGATTTTGACACATTACTTGAAGCTGGGAAAATACAGTTACTAAACGAAACCGATTACTTGCTTGAAGCAGAGCATCAGAAAAATTTTTATAAACAACTTAAATCTGATAAAAAATTTATCGTGCCGAAAATAAACGAAAAACTAACTACTTCAAAAATTTTGGCAATGGAATATAAGAAAGGGGTCACAGTTGATCAGGTCACAAATCTTGATCAAAAAACAAGAAATACAATTGTAAATAACTTGGTAGAACTTGCCTTAAAAGAAATATTTGAATTTAATTTAATTCAAACAGATCCTAATTTTGCTAACTTTCTATATGATGATACATCAAAAAAAATTGTTTTACTGGACTTTGGTGCAACAAGTAAAGTCTCTAAAAAAAATATTCAAGTCTTTAAAGATATTCTTAACGGTCTAGCACTTGATAGAAAGGAGATAGTCGAGAAAGCTCTTATAAATTTAAGGATCTTTAGCCCCTATGCTAGTGCTAGTGTCAAGAAATATCTTCTGGAGGAAATATGGAACTTATCTTTGCCTTTAAGGAAGAATAAGGAGTTTGATTTCCTAAACTGCATTTCTTCAGAAGACTTGACCCTGCTTACATCCACACTGATAAATCAAAAAGATAAATTTCAATTACCGGATCCTCAAATACTTTTTATTCAAAGAAAATTGGGAGGTATTTTTTTTCTAGGCCGCAAATTCAATGTAAGAAAAAATTTTTCTAAATTAGTTTCAAAATATATTTGAATTAAATTCGAGACTTTATCATCAAGGTACTTTTAGTAAGAAACACTATTTCATTGTCTTGATTGAACAACTTCGCCTCATATCTAACAAATCCTAATTCTGGTTTGCTTTTTGATTTTCTACTCTCCAGTATTTCTAATTGACCGGTCACTTTGTCACCGGGCCTGACTGGTTTAGGCCAGGTCATTTCCTCATGTCCAGGTGATCCCATTATAGTATCATAAGATAAAAAACTTTTATGCATCATTCCAAGCCAGACAAGAGCTGTTAGCCATCCGCTTGATATTATGCCGCCAAATACAGTTTTTTCAGCTGCATTCTTATTCATATGAAAAGGGAAAGGATCATATTTTTTTGCAAAATCTATTATTTCATCCTCTGAAAAAGCATACTCTCCAAGATCAAAAATGTCTCCCTTATTGAAATCCTCCACATATCGACTTTCCATTTTATTCTCCCTCTATTATTTTTCAAATTGAATAAAGGTGTAGCGTGATCTATCCTCACCTAAATCTATAAACTCACTTGAAACCTTAAAACCAACGTTTGATAGATGACTTATTATTTCTCTTTCGTCTCTATTGGGGGCAACTTCAATATCAAAATTCTTTATGCTTTCAAATTTACATCCCAAATAGCCAATGCCCTCCTTTTTTAATATTCTTTTGAACTCAAGAATATATTTCTCTATTGGCTTTAAAAAATATATTACGTTTATAGCTAAGAGTTTATCTATAGATCCATCTGGAATTTCATTGCTCAAATCTTTGGCATCATTTTCTAAAATGACTATATTTTTGGGCAGTCTCATTTTAAGTAAATTTCTTCTAAACTCTGCGCTTATTTCCACCCCAATTATTTTATTCCGACTAATCTTTGCAATTTCCTTTATTGCCAATCCATTACCAACACCTAATTCTAAAACATGATCGGCTTTTTTTAGTTTCATTCTATTTACAATATCAATGCTTACTTGTGCATTTGAGTAATTCATTAGTGTTCTTGCTACCCAGGCTAGCCCCATTGTTTTTGGTGACCTCATATTTTCTGTCATCAATTCGGTATGATGAAGAATTTGGTGTATCCATCGAGCTATAATTACCTTAAAGTTCATCAAATATACTCTACGTTATTTAATCTTGAGTAGTTTTGGTATATGTTTGTCATATGCTATGGTAGTAACATTTATGAAAATTTTAAACTAATATTGCTAATACTTTTAAAGTTTAAATCCTAGCGGGAGTGATTTGGGGAAATGGCATTCGAGTTTTTGAAATCAAATAATATTATTATACGAGCCAAAATAGAGGGATCGGGTCCATTAATTGTATTAGTACATGGGTGCCCCGAAAGCTGGGCTAGTTGGAGACACCAAATCCCCTTGCTAGCAGAGAAAGGCTACACCGTTGCCGCCATTGACGTGAGGGGGTATGGAGGCTCATCAAAGCCATACGAAATTGAAGCCTATAGCATGAGGGAACTTACTAAAGATGTAATTGGTGTCATAGATGCTCTTGGCTTTGAAAAAGCTATTTTAATGGGTCGAGATTGGGGTGGTCCAATTGTTTGGAATACAGCAGCTTTGAATGAAAGTAGAATATCTGCTGTTTTAGGCCTTTCAGTACCATTTTTTCCGAGAGGAAAAATTTCAACAATTGATCTCTTCAGAAAAATATATGAGGGCAAGTTTTTCTATCAGCTCTATTTTCAAGAAGAAGGTGTTGCTGAAGGAGAGTTTGAAGAAAATATACGAAAATATTTGGAGCTAACCTATTTTTCGATCGATGCGAGAGGAATGAGGTTTCAGAAAGAGAATGCTATAAATGCTAGCTCTAAGGACCCTAATGCGAAATATCTAGATGGTATACCTGAATTCGACTCTTATCCCTCTTGGATGACTAATGAAGATATGGACTATCTAGTAAGTGAGTTTGAGAATAGTGGAATGCGTGGTCCACTCAATAGATATAGAGCGCAACAAATTGATTTTGAGGACTTACTTGAGCTCACAGATGCAAAAATTAAACAGCCCTCGGCTTTTTTAACAGGGAAATATGATCCTGTAAATTTCTTCACAGGATCTAATTATGAAAGTAGCGAAGATCTTAGGAACAGAATTGGTAAAAATTATCAAAACCTTGTATCAGCATGCCTCCTGGATGATGCGGGGCATTGGGTTCAGCAGGAAAAACCTAAAGAAGTAAATAAGTTCATTTTAGATTTTCTTTCAAGGCTATAATAGAAATGGAAGTTACTAAACTGAGTAAATAAATGAGCTTGATCGAAGATATTGATACTCCAGCAATTATTGTGGATTTAAATATTGTTAAAGAAAACATAAACACATATCAAAAATATTGTAACGATATTGGTATTAAATTACGACCTCATATAAAGACGCATAAAATTCCAACCTTAGCTAAATTACAAATTAGAGCTGGAGCGGTTGGAATTACGGCTCAAAAAATAAGTGAAGCCGAGGCTATAATTTCAGAGGGTGGAATTAATGATGTCCTCATAACCTACAATATAATAGGAGAACAAAAATTAAAGGCCCTTCGAAATTTAGCTAGGAAAGTGAAGACTTCTGTCGTGGCTGACAGCTCTTTTTGCATAAATGGCTTGTCTAAGACATTTGAAGGAGCTAAGGAAACTCTACCTGTATTAGTTGAGTGTGATACCGGAGCCAACCGTTGTGGGGTTACAAGTCCTCAGGAAGCATGTGACTTGGCTGAATTGATAAATAGAAGCCCTGGCCTAATTTTCGATGGATTAATGACCTACCCTCCTGCTTCCCAAGCTCAAAAAATTAACCGCTTTTTAACTGACGCAAAAAAACTAATTGAAGCAAAAAATATTGCCGTAAATACAGTTTCTATCGGTGGCTCGCCTGACATGTGGAAAGTCCAAGATATTCCCGTTGCGACAGAGTATAGAATTGGAACTTACATATTTAATGATAGATCTCTCGTCAAAAAAGAAATTTGTTCAGACGACAAGGTCGCTTTAACTGTTTTAGCAACTGTGGTGTCAACTCCAACAAAAAACAGAGCCATAATCGATGCTGGGTCAAAAGTATTAACTTCTGACCTTTTTGGAATGAATGATCATGGTTATATAGTAAACTTCCCTGAACTCAGAATTACACAATTAACAGAAGAGCATGGCACGATTGTAAGCGACCAAAACACAAACTTAGAAATTGGACAAAAGATCCAAATAATCCCTAATCATGCGTGCGTAGTAACTAACATGCTAGATGAAGTAAATCTTATCACTGAAGAGAAAAAATTAAAAAAAGTTAGCGTTATTGGAAGAGGTAAAGTCTGGTGACTTTAAAATTTAACAACAAACTTCTTTTCAAATAAGTGATCAAGTTCACAGGAAAAAACATCAGCCTTATTAATATCGTATGCGTCTGTGATAGTACCAGTTGTTATTGGTCCATTGAGGACTAACCAATCTAAGTTTTTTTCACAAAATTCTATGTAAGATCTTAAGGCAGTTAATGGACTTTCTTCTAATATATTCTTGGACTTTCCCTGCTCTAGAATATTATTGTTTTTTCTCAAAGTAAGATTAAAGTTTTTTAAATTATCGATTAGTGCGACTCTATTGTTTTCATCGGATGGGATTTCTATTTCTTCTAAAATTTTATATTGGCCATGCAAACCAAATCCAGCAACTGTATCAGGTAACTTAAAGGTCCATCCTTTATAGATACTCTGCACTAGCTCGACGCCAATTCCAAAGCTCTCACAACAAGAGATTAAGTCGATATCACTCATTTCACTATGTGGTTTTTTGCTCAACTTAAAGAAGATCTCAGGTTCAAACTTTGGTTCAAGGAATTTTTCTGGTGAAAATGATTGTTCGCTGCTCAAAACCGTGGAAGAGTACATAAATCCAAACATTGGCGCGTTTACAGAATATTTGTCCCAAATTGTTTTGTTAGTGAAACCTACTTTTATTCCGGACGCTTTTTCCTTTTTGTTTCCACGAATTTGTTTAATCTCAAAAGCGGTTTTATAGGCATCTGACAATGAGAAGTTAGGAATAGTATTACTTGGTAATTGAGCTTGGTACTTATTTTCTAAGCAGTTAATTAAATAATTTGACAGATTTTTTCTGGCGCTCATGGAAAAAATACCGGGTCAGCATCCGGCCTCCATTGAACAAATTTTTTTTGAGATTTATCAAACATATTGGATTCAACAAAAGCTTCTAGCCAAGCTTTAAGTTTTTTCCATCCAAATTGATTAAACCAATTTATGTCGGTGTTTGCAAATTGCCGAACGAATGGGAATATAGCTACATCAACTAACTTTGGTTTCTCTCCAAAAAGGAATTCACCCTTTATTTTTTTGTCTAGATCAATCAAATATTCAATAGCTGAACTTCTACTCACTTTACTATCATTTTGGGGATAACGAGTAGCGTATTTTGTTTTGTCTAAGTTAGGTTTAAATTTTTTCTCCACCTCATCAATTAAACGATACCCTTCAGTGGGCATATCTAACCAGCTATCAGGATCATTTTTTCTTAAAGCCCAAATCATAATATCAATACTTTCATCAATTATTTTATCCGTTAATTGCAGGCATGGAACAGTACCGGAGTGTGAAACACTCAAAAATTCATTCGGCTTATCTTTTAACACAACCTCTCTTAATTCTACGTCTACATTTGATGAAAGAAGGGCCCATCTAGCTCTTATGGCATATGGACATCTGCGAAAACTATATAGTATCGGGACTTCTTTACCCAAAAAAAACCTCTTTAATTTTTAATTAAAGTAATCATTGCCTAATCCACTTCCATGGGAAGACTTTCATCCATAGCCCATTCACTAAGCGAATTGTCGTAAACTTTTATTTTCGCAAAACCGAGCTGGTACAAAACAAAAGCATTCAATGTCGCGGCAATACCCCCACCGCAGTAGTTGAGTATCTCACTATCTTTTGTGATGTTATGTTTTTCGAAAGCTGCCAAAGCTTCTTGAGGTGATTTTAGCATATGCGTATCTATATCCATGAGATCACTAAATGGGATATTTATACTACCGGGGATTCTGCCTGGTCTTCCATAACGCGTACTTTCTCCATTGTGAATGTCACTTGTTAGCGCGTTAATTAAAAAACATTTGTTATCATTCATAGCGTCTAATGTTTGTTCTTTGCCTACAAAAAAGCTTTGATTTTTAAAATTCGTGAATGCAGTTTTGGAATAGACATTTTTCCCAGACTCAAGATCATAATTGTTTCGTTTCCACCCTCTCAAGCCACCGTTTAAAACACTAACATTTGGATGCCCTAGCATATAAATCATCCACCAAACCCTAGTAGCCCATTGAAGACCATTTGTTGAATACAAAACAATATGGTAGGGGTCACCAATTCCTAGTTCACCAAACTTATTCCTCAACAACTCAACCTTAGGCGAGGTAAATTTATATTGACTACTAGTGTCGGAAATCTGGTTTTGAAGATCAATAAATGATGCACCAGGGATGTGTTCTTTTAAATAATCTTGTTGGCCACTCTCAACGTCGTATGGCTTTGAAGGATTATCATCCGTATAGTGCAAAAAGGTTGTACAGTCATAAATACGAACGTTGTTATTGCCCAAATTTCTTTTTAGCCAATCACATGATATTATTCCTTTAGGATGCTTCCAAACTATTTCTGTTTTTTCCATTTCATTACATTAGGGTATCAGATATATGCTGCCTCCACCCTTCCTGGATTCTAATGTGTCATGTGCACTGGATGCATCTTTCAAAGAGAATGGCAAAAAATCGGATACCTTAATAACATTATCTTCAAAAGCTTTAAATACCGAAGATGCCATTTTTTCGTAGTTTCGACGTGTCCCAAAATAATGAAAAAGTATAGGACGAGAAATAGATAATGATTTCTCCGCTAGCGTCGTCATTAATATAGGTTTGACGGGGCCTGATGATTGACCAAAGTTAATCAAATATCCACAATGTGCCAATGATGTTAAAGAAGATTCGAAAGTGTCATTTCCAACAGAATCAAAAACTATATCAACACCCTTTCCATCTGTAATTTCCAAGATTTTCTTACTAAATTCTTTGTCATTTGAAACGAAAGTTTCAAAACATCCATTCAATTTAGTCTCTGGGATTTTCTCTTGAGACCCCACACTACCAATTACCTTAACTCCCATGGAGCTTGCCCATTGGCAAAGTAGGCGACCAACACCACCAGATGCTGCTGTAACCAAAATTGTTTTTGATGAATCAACTAAAGTTATTCGATTTATAAGCATTTCAACTGTCATTGCTCTCAAAAAATTTGTTGCCACCAATTCATCTTCTAAAGTAGCTGGAAGCTTTAAAACTTTTTCAGCTTCAATATTTATGTGAGTAGAATATGCTCCGTATTCTCTCGTCAAGTATGTGACTCTTTCTCCTTCTTCAAAGCCATCTACATTTTTACCAATTTTTTCTATTATACCACTTGCTTCACAACCAGGTATACCGGGAAGTTTTAAGGTTTTATAAAGACCAGATCTAACATAAACATCATGATAATTAACCCCAATTGCCAAATGCTTAATCTGAACTTCCCCTGATTTTGGCGTTGCAATACTATGCGTCTTATAAGTTAAAACCGATGAGGGGCCATATTTCTCTATTTCAATTATTGAAGCCATTTTATGCAATTAGATTATTTAAAAATTTAGCTTATTGGTGTAAGCTATAACAATTAGAGAATACTATTGGGATTAACTAAAAGTAAAGAACATAAATATTACACCACTTATAAAAGGGGAGTATTTAAATGGATCAACTAGTAGAGTCAGACAAAATTAAGTCTATTAAGCATCCTCTTAATCCTTTGACAGAGGAAGAAATTTATATTGCCGCTAAGATCGTAAAAAATTATTTTGTAGAGACGCGTGAAAAAATATTTTTTGAAACAATTCAACTCGAAGAACCTGAGAAATCTTTTGTACTGAATTTCAAAAAAGGTATGCAAATATCCCGAGTTGCTAGAGTGAATATTTTCAAAGAAGGCAAAGTTGGTATAAACGTTGTAAAGGTATCTATTTCTGAAGAAAGAGTTATATCAGAGGAGATATATTCTGATGCACAGCCTATGATTCAGCTGGAAGAGTTTTTAGATATTGAAAATGCAGTAAAGAGCGACCCTCGCTTCGTTAAAGGATGTAAGAGAAGAGGTATTGTAGATATGGACTTGGTGTGCGTTGATGCCTGGTCAGCAGGTTTTGTTGCCTCTAAGGATGAAGAAGGTAGACATATAAGCCATATATTTGCTTGGGTACGAAACAGTCCAACCGATCATCAATATGCACATCCAATTGAGGGCTTAAACGCTACCGTCGACATAAAAACTTTAGAAGTTATAGAAGTTATAGATGTGGGAGATATTCCTATTCCGAAAGCGCCAGGAAACTACATGCCTGAATTTGAGAAAAATCCGCGAAATAATCTTAAGCAAATAAATATTAATCAGCCCTCCGGCGTATCATTTGAGTTTAAAGATGGAAAGCTTCTATGGGACAAGTGGTCTCTAGTAGTCGGTTTCAATTCCAGAGAAGGCTTAACCCTTCATAATGTATGCTACGATAATAGATCAATATGTTACAGAGCATCGATTGCAGAAATGGTAGTACCTTATGGAAGTCCTAATAAAACACATGCAAGAAAAAATGTTTTTGATATTGGTGAATATGGGATTGGAAAATTAGCAAATTCTCTAGAGCTTGGGTGTGATTGTTTAGGATCGATTTACTACATGGACTGCTGGATAGCAGACACAAATGGAAATCCGATGAAAATAAAAAATGGGATATGCATTCATGAAGAAGACCATGGCTTGTTGTGGAAGCACTACGACTTCAGACTCGATAGCACGGAAGTCAGAAGAGGAAGACGTCTTGTGATTTCATCTATTTCAACAGTAGGAAATTATGATTATGCTTCATACTGGTATCTTTATCTTGATGGAGAAATAGAATTTGAAATGAAAGCTACCGGAGTAATTAATACAGTCGGCTGCATACCCCATTCTGGTGACAAATATGGAACAGAAGTAGCGCCAGGAGTTGTTGGCCAGATCCATCAACATATTTTTTGTGCTAGATTAGATATGGCAGTTGATGGCGAAAAAAATTCACTATATCAATGTGATACAGAGCAAGAAAAATCATCGGAATTGAATCCTTTTGGCAACGCTTTCTATGTTCAAGAGAAAGCACTCAAGGTAGAAGGAGGTTTCAAACGTAATCCAGATAAGCAAAGATACTGGAAGTTTGTAAGTGAGAATAAAAAAAACATAATGGGAAATAATACGTCTTACAAGATTGAGCCAACAGGCAGTATAGCATCATTTCATGATCCAAACGGGTCTTCTGGGTCTCGTATGAAGTTTATCTTTAACTCATTATGGGCAACTGAATTTGATAGAGAAGAAAGATATCCTGCAGGGGAGTTTGTTAACGGGTCAAAATCTGATGAAGGATTACCTTCATTTATTAAAAAGAAGAGAAGCATCAAAAATAAAGATCTCGTTGCCTGGCATGTTTTTGGCCTTCACCATTTACCACGAATAGAGGATTATCCTGTTCAACCTGTAGTAAAAACTGGCTTTAAACTTATGCCAGTTGGGTTTTTTGATAAAAACCCCTCTATAGATCTTGGGGCTCAAAAAAATCAAGCTAGTTGCTCTGTTAAAGGTAGTTAAGTGTTTGTTGAATTAAACAATTAACTCTTTAAGTTTTTGCTCGAACTGGCCTAAAACATGTTTTGTTACATTACGAAGTTGTCCTCCGGATGGAGCCAGTAACCGTACAGAAAAACCAGATATACCATTGAACGCCGTTCTTGCATGAGGAATATCTAAATCATCAACAACTGCTATCAGGTTTGCACTTACCTTTTCCACAGCAAAAATATTTATTGTTCCAACTGCTCCCGACCCTTTCTCAACATACTTTGAAAGACGATGTAGAGAGCCAGCTAAAGCTTTTTGTCGATCCATCAAAATTAATTTCCCATCCAGAGACCTGACCTTGGTTTCGTTTTTATAGTATCCGAATTTTTCTACTAAATTTTTTGAATGACAAAAACCGTCAAGAGCTATTACGGTGGCACTTTCAGATAAATAAAAGGTATTATAAAATTCACACCTCGCGTTATCTAAAAGGCAGTACGGCTCACTATCAAGAATTAGTATACCCCCTTCATTTACAGTATATTCCCAATGGGTTGCCGCGGGACCCTTCTCTCCTGAAAGGACAATCATAGAACCTGAGTCCTCCATCCTGACTCTTGCATCTTTCCCTAAATAAACTCTTTGAAAAAAGTTATCTCCAGACATTAATCCTGCCCCAGCTACTTGAGGTAATATCCGAATACAATTCATACCACTTCTTTGCTCATAACCTCGTCCTAGAGACCAAGGAAAGGTAACTTTCTTTTTTACTAGCTTGAACTTGTTGTGATTGTTTTTCTTAATCTCAATATTAAAGACAAATTTACTTTCTTCTCTAAGTTTGTCGAAATGTTTACTCAAAAATAACCTCGTTCTCAATTATAGAAAACAATTCATCAACTCCTATACCAGTTTTACAATTTGAGCTAATAACTTTCCTACCGTGCCTTGCTGACTTTGCCTCTAGAAGCATATCTTCAAGATTAACCCCAACATATGGAGCAAGGTCAATTTTGTTTATTACTAATAAATCACAATTTAAAACGCCCGGACCATTTTTTCTTGGAATGTCATCACCTCCTGCAACATCAATCACAAACATCCACCAATCTACTAGATCTAGGGAAAACGTTGACGCTAGATTATCACCACCACTTTCAATTAAAATAGCTTTTAAATCTGGAAACTTACTTTCCAGTTTATCAGCAGCGCTAATGTTAAGACTGGGGTCCTCTCTTATCACTGTATGTGGACAAGCTCCTGCTTGAACAGCAACCACTCTATCTTCTTTTAATTTTCCGCTTTTTCTTATCCTTAGTGCATCCTCATCGGTTACTAAATCGTTTGTTATTACCGCAACACTAATCGATTTTTTTTTAAAATTATCTAATAATTGCTCTATTAAAGCAGTCTTACCGGATCCAACAGGACCACCTATTCCTATTCTAGCTGCTGTCATCTGACAAAATAACTTCTATTTAAAGGGACCCGCTTCGCTGGTGGAGAATTCAATAGACGTCCGTCTGCTCTCACCTCAAATGTGTTGCTATCAACTTCTATTGACGGTGTCGCATTATTACGAACCATATCTGTTTTTCTAAGTGTACGCACGGATTTAATCGGTAAAAACTTCTTTTTTACATCCAACTTGTCATGTACTGCATTCTCCACTGCTAACTTACTCACGAAGGTGAAACCATTTTCTGATTTTGAACGCCCCATTGCTCCCCACATAGGTCTTTGAATCAATGGTTCAGCCCCTATAAAGCTTCCGTTTCCGTCACCCATTTTTGACCACACTATTTCTCCACACTTAACCACTTGTTCAGGTTTTGCCATAAAATGATCTCTTCGCCAAATCACAAAGTCTGCATATTTTCCTGAACTTATAGAACCAACATAATCAGAAATACCTGCCGCAATAGAGGGATTTATTGTTAGCTTTGCGATATAACGTAAGATCCTTTCATTATCTGCATTTGCGGTTTTTTCCTCTTTAAACCTTCCAAAATGATCTTTCATTACTGAAGCCAATTGAAAGGCTTTCGTTCCATTTTCTGCAAGTCTTCCCATTCCCTGAGTATCCGTTGCAAATATTGAAATTGCTCCCATATCATGCAGGATATCTTCTGCTGCCATAGTCTGGGGACGTATTCTACACTCTGCAAATGAGACATCTTCTGGCAACTCATAACTCATCATATGCGCGAGCATCGTCATCGGTACTCCCTCTTCAAGCGCTGCTGCCGTAAAGGGGTTGGTTGGATTTGTTGAAGAGGGAATTACATTTTCCCAACCGTTTACAGCTAAGATATCAGGTGCATGTCCCCCACCTGCTCCTTCAGTATGGTACATATGGATTGTTCGATCTTTAATTGCCTTCATTGTATCTTGATAAAAACCAAATTCATTTATTGTGTCAGTATGAATATGTACAGAAAAATCACTGTTATCAGCTGCGATCAAACACCCATCAATCACAGCTCCCGATGCGCCAAAATCTTCGTGAATTTTAACTCCAAGAGCACCACCTCCAACACTCTCTTCAACAGCTGCTGGATTAGACGAACCTCTACCCAAGAACCCAAAATTAATTGGAAACTCATCTGCCGCTTGAATTAGTTTTCCTAATGTAAATGGACCGGAGCAACTGACATCAAAATGTGGACCAGGGCTCATACCTATCATTGTTGTACAACCACCTGCAAGTGCATGCCATACTTGTTGTGGAGAAAGAAAATGTGAATGTGCTTCTACTATTCCTGGTGTTATTATCATATTGTCACCATGGATGACTGTAGTATTTGGACCAGTGACCAAATTTTTGCTAACAGAATCCATTATGTCCGGATTACCTGCCTTGCCGATATCGACAATCTTGCCTCTTCTTACTCCTATGTCTCCCTTAATAATGCCTAATATTGGATCAATTATTACAGCGTTTTGAACAACTAAATCTAAGGCGCCTGATTTATCTGTTCCGCTCGGACGAAATCCTTCGCCGTCTCTCATGTTTTTACCAGCCCCCGTTGTCAATTCGTCGCCATAGTATGCATAGTCTTTTTCAACTTCTGCAAGCAGCGAGGTATCCCCTAGACGAAAAATATCGCCTGTGGTAGGACCATAAAAGGAAGCGTATTGCTCTCTCGATATCTTCATTATTTCTCCTTGGCAATAAAATGATTTTCTTTTGCTTTCTGTAAAGCCTTTTCTTTCACATCAGTCTTACTCAAATGTCCCTGTGTCAAACCCGAAAATCCTTCTACAAACTTATTTCCTCCATAAGCGACCAAGGAAACCTCTTTTTCTATACCTGGATCAAAGCGTTCCCCTCCTCCAGAAGGTCTATCTAATCGCATTCCGAAAGCCCTTTCTCTATCAAATAGCAGCACTCTATTAACCTCAAAAAAGTGGGCATGAGATCTTACTTGAATAGATCGATCTCCAGAATTCATTACTTTTAATTTTACCATTTTTCTATTTTTGTTTAACTCAATATCTCCCTTCATACAGTAAATTTGGCCAGGTATTCTTTCTAAATTATTTGCTTCTATAGGATCAAATATGGTTACTAATTTTGTACCCTCTTCTAGTGATACTTCGATTGAGATTGACCTTATTAAGTTTGCTACTCCTTCCTCTACATCACCAGAATTTAAAATGTTACTACCATAGGTTACAAGCTCCGAGTGAGACATGCCCCGTCTTGCACCTAATAATATTTCATCCGCTATAAGTGCTTGTGCCTCTGGCATGCTTAGCTTTACACCATGCTTTTTATAACGTCTAGCCAGCTCAGCAACGGTAAATATTGTTAGTCTTTCCATTTCAGTAGGTGTTAAATTCATAATTACTCCTCAATTAATAAACAAAGAATTAGGTCTAAAGCTGAGCAACGCTATTTCTCCACTTGGGAAAAAGCCACCGATATCATCTTCACAACATTTTCTGGAACAAAGATCTGCTAATTTCGGTATTAACTCAGAGTAGTAAATTTGTCCGTTCATAGATGAAACTATATTTAATCTTACAGCTGCAGATATTAAAGATTGTGAATTAACATGTGCACCTATGAGCATAGATTGATATCTCGATAAACCCATCATTTTATATGTAATTCCCTGTAACGCAGATAAATGTCCATAGATTTTATTTTCGTTTAACATTTTCAATAAGTCCGATGACTTTTTTGAATCAAAGCGATTAAGACTTTCTAAATAAACGCGACCAGCACCAATTGAGTCTTTTTTTTGTTTTTTAGACCAAAAAAATCTATCTATTTTCTTTTCCCACAACAAGAAATTGTGTATATTTTTACTCCAAGCTTCGGACAAAATTATACGATCAAAAAAGGCCCATCTATCTAACATTTCACTTTCTAACCATAGTGAAAAATTATTTTTTGTTAGTAACCCTTTGTAAACTGCTGCTTCTAAACCCCAAGAGTAACCAAAACTTCCCGTAGGGAATCCACTATCTGCAAGTTGAAGTGACCTTAAAAAGTCAATTGTCATTTTCTAAATATTCCACTTCAAAATCAGCAAATTCTTCCAATGTCTTTAGCCTATCAAAGTAGTTTTGACTTTCACCGCTAAGAATGATATCTATGCCTCCTTGAATGAAGTTTGTTTTCCAATGTAAATTTCCACAATGATACCCTAGTCGTACTGCCGATGTTATATTCTTGGGTGTTACTCGAATTTTTGGACCATTAAGTATTCTGATAACAACTGCAAAATCTTCTGATAACCATAGAATAGATCCATTTTCAATCTTCTGTGATCTTGGAATAGCAAGTTTGTATTCCCTTCCGTTAATTGAAACCATCCTCATTCTTCGTCTAAAAGAATCTTCTGGCTTTATCTCAATGTAATCTACCAATGACTTATGAGAAAGATGATGAAGCTTCTCAGAAAATGATTCGTCGTTTTCGTTTCCCAATATTTTTTCGAAAATCATATAAATTCAAACCATTTAGCGATTAAATTGACCTCCAATCAATTGTCTCTTGAAAAGCGTGTGCTGCTCTGTAGATCGTTGGTTCATCAAAATGCTTACCAATTAGCATAAGGCTTATGGGTAAACCTTCGGACATTCCACAAGGTACTGCCATAGCCGGATGGTGAGTTGCATTAAATGGCTGGGTATTTCCATTTAAATATAGGGGCAAAGCTGATTGAACAACTTCTTTAATACTTGCTCCGGCATGGGGAATAGCTTGTGCCTTAGCAGCGGTTGTAGGCATTACAAGTAAATCGTAACTTGAAAGTTTTTCATCATATGCTGAACGCAACATTCGAATTAAATTTATGGATTTACCAAAGTATCTGCTTCCATGATTTTTTCTTATATAAGTTCCTAAAAGGGTAACCAATTTAACTGTTGCTGGAAGCTCATTTGCCCTCGTTCTCCAATTTCTATGAAAGTCCATCAGGCTAGTAGAGTAGAGGTCAGACCTGCTTACACCATAACCATCACCATACATCATAGTCTGAGTTGCCCCTTCAAAATATATGGGGGCAAGCAGTGCCGGGGCCTCCAAATGAAGAGGAATAGATACATCTTCTACAACGGCACCAACCTCTTTAAAATGATTAAGAGCACTTCTCACCTTTAAGTTCACATCATCCTCACACCCTTCTTGTTGAAAGCCTTCTTTTACAACTCCAATCCTTAAATTCTCTAACCCATTTTTTCCTAATAATGACTTTGTATATTTGTGGGTCTTTATATCAACTTGTCTTGGATCAAGACTGTCAGACCCAGCGATAACTTCAAGCATCAGTGCATTGTCTTCAACATTATTTGTCATGGGACCAGCATGATCTACCGTAATCTCGATAGGCATAATTCCTGTATAAGGAACCAATCCATGAGTGGGTTTCATTCCATAGATACCGCACCAAGAAGCTGGCATTCTAATTGATCCACCCTGATCTCCTCCAATCGCCATATCAACTTCACCAACAGCTACTAATACAGCACTTCCTGAAGAAGAACCTCCTGCCATATAACCCATTTTATGTGGATTATGGCAAGGTCCTGTCGAATTGGTATGGCTACCGCATGAGAAACAAAAATTTTCACAATGTGCTTTACCAACTATGGTTGCACCCGCATCAAGCAATCTTGTCACAATCGTGGCATCCATATCGGGCTGATAGCCTTCAAGAGTAGCAGATCCATTGATAAAAGGAACTCCTGCCAACATCACATTATCTTTTAAGACAACTGTTTTGCCAACTAATTTACCTCTAGAATTCCCTTTCACAGTAGTTTTTACGTGCCAAGCATTATATTTATTTTCTTCTCCTTTAGGTTTATAACCAGGTGTTCTGCTGTATTTCACTGATGGTATATTATCAGGGACTTTGTCAATGTAATTGTAGGACTCAATGGCGGGACCCATAAGCTCTATATATTCGAGAATTTCTTTCTCTTCTAGGTCTAAACCAATTTCTTCTGAGATAGTCCTTATATCCCAACTATTTGGTAACTTAATAACCATAATGTTGTCCTACTAGATTTACATATTTTTCCAGTCTGTGCCTTCTTGGAACCCATGAGCTGCTCGGTATATTGTACTCTCATTAAAATGTTTTCCTACCAACTGAAGACTAACAGGAAGCCCATCTGACATACCGCATGGCAGAGCCATAGCTGGATGATGCGTTATATCAAAACCCTGGGTGTTAGCCAACATTTCAAAACCCCTTTGGACATATTCTTCCCTACTAGCATCTGGAGCTGGTATAGGCTGAGATTTTACAACGGTTGTCGGCATGGCAAGCAAATCGTAGCTATCTAACACCTTATCATAGGCAGCTGTAAGCATTCTTGTTAGATTCATCGCCTTTCCGTAATACCTACTTCCATAGTAATTTCTTATGTAGGTACCAAACATTGTTAAGAGCTTTGTAGTTTCGGATAGTTCGTTTGCTCTTGACCTCCAGTTCCTATGAAAATCCATCAGGCTTGTTACATAAAGGTCAGGGCGGCTTACGCCATAACCATCACCCCACATCATAGTTTGGGTTAAACCTTCTGTTCCAATTGGAGTCCATAGAGCTGGCCCTAATGCGTGCATGGGTATAGAAACTTCTTCTACGATAGCGCCCATAGACTTAATTTTGTCTAGAGCTGCTTTAACTTTTTGGTCCACATCTTTTTCTGTATTGGCGTGCCCATACCCTTCCTTTACTACAGCTATTCTCATACCCTTTAAGCCATCCACACCCTTCAAAGCATCAGTGTACTTTTGCGTTTTTACATTGTATTGCCTAGGATCATAACCATCATTACCAGCTATAGCCTCTAACATTAAAGCGTTATCTTCAACATTATTTGTCATGGGGCCAGTATGATCAATATAAATTTCAATAGGCATGATTCCTGTATAAGGAACTAATCCATGAGTAGGTTTTAAGCCATAAATACCACAATATGAAGCAGGCATCCTTATAGAACCGCCTTGGTCTCCACCCATTGCCATATCTACCTCTCCAGCAGCTACCAGTGCTGCACTTCCAGAGGACGAACCCCCAGCCATGTAGCCCATTTTATGCGGATTGTGCACGGGACCCGAAGCACTTGTATGGCTTCCTCCTGACAAGCAATAAAATTCACAATGCGCCTTACCCACGATTGTTGCGCCAGCGTCAAGAAGCCTATTAGTCACCGTTGCATCTATATCAGGGACATAGCCTTCAAGCGTGGAGGCACCATTCATCATAGGAACGCCGGCAAGCATTATGTTGTCCTTAAGAACAACCGTCTTACCTTTTAGTTTTCCTCTAGAATTTCCTTTAACCTCAGTTTTTACATGCCAAGCATTATATTTATTCTCTTCACCTCTAGGCTTATACCCTGGTGTTCTGGGATATTTAACCTCGGGAAGATTATCAGGCATTTCATCAACTGCATTGTAAGCATCTACACTTCCCTGAAATAACCCCTGGAAAGAACTAACATCCTCTTCACTTAGATCAAGACCGACCTCTGCTGCTATCTCTAAAATCTGTGCTTTTGTTGGTAATTGTACAGCCATTTTTTCCTCCTTTTGTTAAAATTTCACGGTGCTAAAAGCTTAATTAGTTTAGAGTCACTATTGAGATCATCGCTATTTCCCTGAAGTGGGATAGTTCCTCTATCTAAAACATATGCGTAATCACATACCTCTAGCGCCAGTTCTACGTGCTGCTCTACAAGTAAAACAGATATCTCTTTTGATAGCTTTCTTAACCTATCCGCTATTTCCTCGATCACCCCGACCCAAACACCCTCTGTTGGTTCATCAAGCATAATGAATTTTGGTTTTCCAATTAAAGCTCTACTCATCGCTAGCATTTTTCGTTCTCCGCCTGATAATGTTCCTGCTTGCTGAGACAATCTTTGAGATAACTTCGGAAAAAAATCGAGCACCATCTCTAGGTCACTACTGTTATATTTCTTATTTGAGCTTGCTCCCAACATTAAATTTTCTTGCACTGTAAGTTTTAAGAATACTGCATCTTCTTGAGGTACGTAAGCCAGACCTCTTCGCACAATTTTATCAGTTGTTTCGTTAGCCGTATTAACCTTATCAAAAATAATACTACCACTTAACGGATCTATTTCATTAGCTATGGTTTTAAGGAGCGTACTTTTTCCTGCACCATTTCTTCCCAAGATAGCAATCGCACCTTTTTTTGGGCAATTAAGAGTTAGGTCAAATAGAACTTGACTTTGACCATATCCAGAGCTCACTTTTTCTACTTCCAAAATTAAATCGTTATTAGACACGGGTCGTATATACCTCCTTAACTTTTTCTGATTTTTCAATTTGTTCAACTGATCCATCATCGAGAACTTTTCCCTGATCCAATACTGTTAAATTATCACAAATATCCTTTATCCATTCTAGGTCATGCTCAACTATCACAAGAGTGGTATGGTTTTTTATAGGAAGTAATAGCTCCCCTGTCGCTCGTCGTTCTTCTGGGCTCATCCCCCCAGTAGGCTCGTCTAAGAGAAGAAGTTTTGGCTTTCGAATTACTGACATGGCGATTTCCAACCATTGTTGCAATCCATGGCTCAACTCTCCAGCTAATGTTTCCGCCCTATCAGCAAGTTTAAATTGTTCAAGGGTATCCATAATCTTATCATTCAGTGAGTCCTTTCCTCTAGAGGTAATCAGACTCCAAACAGATTGCATTGATTGGATAGATAATAAAATGTTATCGTAACAGGATAACTCAGGAAAAATTGAAGTTATCTGAAACTTTAAGTTGAGTCCATTCTTTGCTCTAAATTCCGGTGATCTCTGAGTAATGTCAAGTCCATTGAAAATTATAGACCCTTCATCTGCATAATGATCTCCAGCTATAGCTTTAAGTAATGTACTTTTCCCAGAACCATTGGGTCCTATCAATCCGTGAAAGGAATTTTCCCCTACCGAAACGTTTATGCCGTCAAGTGCCCTTAAAGTCCCAAACTTTTTTCCAACGTCTTTTATCTCTAGAAGAGCCATCAATAACTAACTTTCCAAATCGTTTTTTCTTTTATTTTTTCTTTTTTTAATTCTACCGAACGTGCCAATTCTTTCGCGTTGAGTGACAAGAAAACCAAGTATACCATCAGGTTTAAAAGTAACCACACCAAGTAATATTATACCTAACACCACGGGCCAAAAACTCTTAATGGCTTCAATATCAGATAGGTTGAACGAAATACTTTCAATTGCTAAAACTCCAATTATTGGGCCAAGAAGCGATCCAGCCCCTCCAAAGAGAGCATATAAAACTGCCATTGTTGATATGCCAATCCCCATATTATTTGGACCAATAAAGCCTTCGTGGTGAGCGTAAAGTGCACCTCCTAATCCAGCTATTGCACCAGCAAAAGTAAACACAAGTGCTTTAAAGGTTCTTACTCTGTATCCAAGAAAAGCCAATCTTTTCTCATTTTGTCTGGTACCTGCTAACACCAACCCAAATTGTGATCTTACTAGAAATCTGCTAGCTAAATAAACTAACAAGAGTGTTAACCCAGCAATATAATAAAATACTAGGCCTGCTTCTATTTCGTATGATCCTAAGCTTAAAAAATCAAATATAGACATTCCGTTTCCTCCACCAACCCAGTACCATCCAGATACCAATCTTTCAGCAGCATACGAAAATGTAAGTGTGCCTAGTGCAACAAATATTATTTCTGGAGGTTTTTTACCTAAGAGAAGGAGCCATGCCACAATAAAAGATGTAATCGTTCCTACAATAATTCCTATTGGGATTACCCCCCATATTTGTACAAATCCTGCCTTATTAGCAAATAGGGCAACCGCGTAACCTGCCATACCAAAGAAGAGGCCTTGACCAAAAGTCATAATACCCGAATATCCCCAGCATAACTCAAAACTAATCGCTAAAAGACCCAGAATTAACATTCTGGTCAATATTACAGTAATAAACTCATTAATAAATAATGGGGCTGAGATTAACCCCACTAGAAGAATTATTTCGATAATCGGTATATACCTTCGAGTATTCTTTTGCTCACTCATTACTTTCCTCTGAATTTCTTGAAGTGTTTAAAGAGCCAAAAGAGGGAGTTTTAATATAATTAATTCTCCCCCTTATTGCCTAATTATCTTTTACGCACACTCTTTAGGATCAACCATCTCTGAGCTAGAAATTATATCCCATTTCCCGCCCTTATTCTGAGCAATATACATATTCATGGCACAATGCCCGGTACCAGGCACAGTTTTGTAACCACCTCCTGGACCATTTGCCACTGATATGTTATCAAGGGCTTCAGAAACAGCTTCTCTTTTTAGGTCTCCATTTGTAGCTATCACTCCCTGTTCATAAAGCTTGATTGCCCGATACATACCCGTAGCAGCAGCACCAGCGGTGAAAAGGAACTTATCATCCCACATAGCATTATATTCTGCCAAGAGCTTATTACTAAAAGGATCATCTACTGTGTGGAAATAATCTAAACAACTATATGTACCTTCTAACGCATATGGTTCGACGTAGTAGGGAGAGTTTTCATCATAATACACACATGAGATGGTGCCCCCATCATTCTGCCAACCAGATTCATAAAGTTGCTTACCAAATGGCCCTAATCCAGGAGGAATAATGGTTAGAAATACATGGTCAACTTTCTCACTTTTGATCTTACCTATCGTTGCAGAATATTCTACCTGATCTAAGGGAAAGTATTCTTCTAAAACCACTTCACCACCATTGTCTTCAATTACTTTCTTGGTTGCTTTATTTAATAATTGTGGCCACAAATAGTTTGCTGAAGGCATAGCAAATCTCTTATTTCCTTGCTTAATTAAGTAAGGGATTAACTCAGATACCTGCTGGTAAGGAGTTGGGCCTGTACAATATAAGTGTTGGGTACACTCTTGTCCCTCATATAGCTGCGGATAGAGATACAATGTTTTACCTCTCTTCACAATTGGATTTTTTATTGCCTCTCTCATTGCGCTAGTAATGCCACCAAATACAACATCCACTTTCGCCTGCTGGATAAGACGTCTTACATTACCAACGGCTACACCTGGATCTGATGCCGTATCTTCTAATACAAGTTCAATAGGCCTTCCCAATATCCCTCCGGCATCATTTATCTGCTTGACTGCCAATTGGGCCGTTCGCCAACAAGAGTTCCCTCCTGCGGCAATTGCACCGGTGATATCGGTAGCGATACCCATCTTTATTGGATCTGCAGCCAAACCCCAGTCTGGTTTTAATACAAAAGTACCAGTTCCAACAGCGACCCATCCAGCCGCAGCTAGAGCGCTCGTGCCAAACAAAAACGAGCGTCTATCAGTCGTTCTACTATTTATTTTGGATTTATCTTTCATTTTTAGTCCTTTCTTTTTTTGAAAAACCTGCTCAGTTCTATATTCTGCCTCGTCTTATTAATCCTTGGGGTCTAAATTTGACTATTATAATCGCAACAATAAAAACCAAGACCTCAGAGAATATTGGGCTTAAAACATCAACAATTAAGGGGGCCTCCCTAAGCCACTGGAACCCAGGTACCATTGCACCTATCAATGCGCTTCCAAGAATTGGACCCTCAAAAGTTCCAACTCCGCCAAGCATTACTGAGAGAAAAGCCATTACAAGAAAACGTAAACCTAAATCTGCAAACAAAGTGTATAGTGGTACCATCAACGCACCCGCTAACCCCGCCAAAGCCGCACCAAACGCGAAAGTAAAGGAATATAATCTGGTTGTAGAAATACCACTTGCTCTTGCTAAAGATGGGTTTTCCATAGCTCCTCTGATTTTTAAACCGTATAGTGTTTTAGTTAAAAAATAGTAGCAAGCACCCATAACTACCAAGGTAATAATAATGATTACACCGCGCCAAATAGAAAAGCTCATGTCGCCTATCTCGAATAACCCAGGGATCGGCTCTGTAACCTTCCAGAATCGGCCGGACAAAGCTCCGCGAATTATCTCTCTTATAATCAAACCTATCGCATAAGTAGCTAGCATTGCCACTATTGTGGCTTTATAAAATCTACGAATAATGGATCCCTCAAGCAAAAACCCAAAAAATCCCACAACAATAGGTGCGCACACCATGCCAAGTCCTACAGGTAAACCCATAGCTTGAAACAAAAAAGTTACATAAGCTCCCAGTAAAACGAATTCCCCATGAGCAAAATTAAAAATACCCATGAGACTGGCAATTATTGCAAGCCCTGAAACGATTAATACCATTATGCAAGAGAAAGAGAGAATATCAAATGCTATTTTGATAATCTCATCCATGACCTAAATCCTAGACTGATTGTGTTTGAAAAATCCCATTTCATATTTTATCTATTTTTTTTTACTTGAGTCAACTCTTGAATTTTTCAAATTAAGCAAACCAGCCATGCAAAAGATGCAACTTGTAATAATTTTGCATTTGTTAATGATAAATTTCTGTATAAAATATTATTTAATTTTTTAAAAATTTGTGTTTGTCATAATTAGTGTCAAGGAATACCGATGAATATTTTGCCAGAAATCAAAAAAATATCTGCAGAACTAACTGCAATATTTAAAGATCTGCACCAACACCCTGAATTGGGTTTTGAAGAAATAAGAACATCAAAAATTGTAAAAGAAAAACTTCAAGAATTTGGGGTAGACGAACTTCATACCGAAATAGGAAAAACTGGGGTTATCGCTATCATTTACGGCAACGAAGAAGGTCCAAAGCAAGTTGGTGTTAGGGCTGACATGGATGCACTTCCAATAGAGGAAACCACTAACCTTAATTACGCATCAAAAACGCCTGGGAAAATGCATGCTTGTGGACATGATGGACATACTACAATGTTGTTGGGCGCGGCAAAACATTTGTGTGAAACTCGAAATTTTAAAGGTAAAGCTGTATTGATTTTTCAACCAGCCGAAGAAGGTATGGGTGGAGCGCGCCTAATGTTGCAAGAGGGGTTATTCGAAAGATTTCCTTGCTCTGAAATTTACGGAATACATAATTCTCCGAATGATAAACATGGCGAGATTGCTATTTGCAAAGGCAAAGCCATGGCAGGTGCTTCTTTTTTTGACATAAAAATAAACGCAAAAGGTAGTCATGCAGCCATGCCTCATCAATCAGTAGACCCGATTATTATTTGCTCAAATTTGATTGATCAAATGCAAGCTATAGTTTCAAGAAACACGCCACCGCTGGAAAGCGTTGTCTTATCAATAACTCAAATACACTCTGGATCCGCTTACAATGTGATTCCTGAAGAGGCTAGTCTTTGTGGAACAATAAGGTATTTTTCTGAAGAAGTTTACGCTTTAGTTGAGAAACGTGTGAAAGCGATATGTAAGGGGCTTGAAACAGCGTACCAAGTGGAAGTAATTCCCGATCTCCGAAATACTTTTGATGTTTTACATAATGATGATCAACTAAGTGATCTCTATATGGATGCGGCTGAGGAGATCGTGGGAAAGGAAAATATTATTAGATCAGCCGAACCCGCTACGGGATCTGAAGATTTTGCGGATATGTTAAAGCATGTAAAAGGGGCATATTGCAGAATAGGCCACAGTGGAACTCAACCATTGCATAGTCCCAAGTTTATGCTAGACCCAGATATAATTCCAGTTGGTGCATCAGTTTTAGCCAGGTTAGTAGAAAAGCAATTGCCCACAGATTGTAATTAAATAATCAATTTATTTAGCTAAGACGCCTGTCTTTACATTATAGTCAACAGCGATCTGGTAGGTTGGATCGTCATCGCTGTCTACCATCAGCTGGCCTGTTTTAGTCAAGAGATCATGACAATCACGGCTTAAGTGACGTAATTTCACTTCCCTTCCAGAACTTTGATATTTTTCAGCAATATCTTCAATGGCTTTCAACGCCGATTGATCAACTACTTTTGACTTAGCAAAATCTAGAATAACTGTTTTGGGATCATCTTGTGGTTTGAAAATTTCAACAAAACTTTCGACTGACCCAAAAAAAAGAGGTCCTTCAATATCATAAACCTTGGCTCCTTTTGTTCTTATAGAAGGGCGCTCAACCGCTCTGATCCTGATAGCTGAGTTCCAAGCAAATACTAAAGCAGAAACTATCACCCCTACTAGAACAGCAACAGCTAAGTCTTCGAGAACCGTGACAACGGTTACCAAGATGATAACAAGAGCATCTGATTTCGGAATTTTGGTGATTAAGCTGATAGAACTCCAAGCGAAGGTGCCGATCACCACCATGAACATAACACCTACTAAAGCTGCGATTGGTATAGCTTCAATAAGAGCACTGCCATACAAAATAAAGAAAAGTAGAAAAAGAGAGGCCGCTGTAGCAGCAATTCTCGTTCTTCCACCTGATTTGACATTTATCATAGATTGACCAATCATCGCACATCCACCCATCCCACCAAAAAAGCCCGTAATCGTATTTGCAGCGCCTTGTGCCATACACTCTTGTCTTGTTCCACCTCTTTTGTTAGTAATTTCTCCAACAAGGTTGAGTGTCAAAAGACTTTCGATTAATCCAATAGCAGACAGAACTATCGCGTAAGGGAAAATAATATATAAAGTTTCCAAGTTAAGGGGAACTGTGGGAACAGAAAACAGTGGCAAGCCACCAGCGACTGGAGCTAGATCTCCCACTGATGGAACGGGAACATCAAAGTAAATAACTACTAAGCTAACGATGATTATTGCTGCTAAAGGTCCAGGTAAAAGCCGTGTTATTTTTGGAGTTAGCCAAATTAAAACCATTGTAATGCAGACTATTAAGACTGAAGTGCTTAACAATACGCCACTCATCCATTCCAAATTGCCGTCTGCAGTTTCATATTGAAATTGTCTTATTTGAGCGAAGCCTATTACTATTGCGAGCCCATTAACAAACCCTAACATCACTGGCTGAGGAACCATTCTAATAAATTTTCCGAGCTTGAAAACCCCAGCAAGTATTTGAAGTATACCCATAAGGATTACAGTCGCAAATAGGTATTGGACACCATGCTCCGATACGAGGGAGATCATAACTACAGCCAGGGCACCTGTCGCACCCGAGATCATCCCTGGCCTTCCCCCAAAAATAGCAGTAACCAAACCAACAATAAAAGCTGCATACAATCCAACAAGAGGCTCTACTCCCGCTACAAAAGCAAAAGCAACTGCTTCAGGGACTAATGCTATGGCTACCGTTAATCCTGCAAGAATTTCAACTCTCAATAGTGAGACGGAGAGCTGATTGTTGAGAGAATTATTCTGAAAACTTTCAGCTAATATTGAAATCGCTGTTTTTATCACTGACTGCCTCTTTAATAGTTTAAAAAAATTTTGTACCACTTAATATGAACTTTAGAGAAACATGTAAAGTCTGATTTCTCTATCTCGTTAGAATATAGTAATTTTTGTTAGGACTAATTAAATCAATTACCGTTTAAAAATACCTTCAATAAATAAGCTTGTTGAACAAAAAACACTTGCTTCCCAGTTCCAAAAAGAAGAGCGTTTTTTCCATTTCTGGAACGAAAAAGATCTATCAAAAATTGATTATACAAGGACACTAGTTACCGTAGCATCTGTATCAAATAATCTGTCATGGATCTTTTTCTCTGCCTATCAATGTGCGATAAGACATCACTTTAAGCAAAAAATTAATGCAACTATTTCTCTAGCAGTCAGAGAAACCTCTGGTGCTTCTATGAAAACTACTTTTGATAAAAAAAAAAATATATTGTCACTAAGTGGCAAAAAGTCATGGTTGGTTAGCACAAATGTGGACATGATCCTATTGTATATAAAGCTAGAGACCCCTATCGAATTATCACTGAACAACAGGACGAATTTTTTAAACTCAGTTTTAGCACCAGTTTATGAAGAAAAATCTGCAATTCGTGAAACGTTCGATAAAAGAAAATTTCTAAAAAATTTAAATCAGGGCAGTTTAACATTGAAAAATACAAAAATTACTCTCAATAATATTTTTTTTGGGAAAAATATTAGAGGTTTTGGGCATTTAGAGCAATTTTTTGTTATGCTCTCTCTAGGAATATTTTTAGTTACTAAAGTCAAGAATATCAAACTTAAGAAAATGTTCTACAAAGCAGTAAAAACGTTAATTGTTGATTTCAACAGACGTAATTCTCCTAAATTGACAGTTAGATTTCACAAAAAAAACTTTAAAAAATTGATACATATTTTTGATAGTTTACCTGAGAGAAAAGTAATAATTGGCTGGGAATTTGATAAGATTATTTTCTTCAACCTTCTAAAATAAAAAGTTCAAAATTTATACCTTTCCAAAATACCATTAGTTTGGTATGCTTTTTTGAGAAAATTTGAAAGGAGTAGAGGTATGAAACTAAATTTATTAAGCACAATTTTGCTTTTTTGTTTTAGTACATCGTCTTTTGCCCAAGGACTTTGGAACCATTCATGTGACCCAAAGTCAGTATTGTTTTCGGATAAGATAAAAAATGCTATTCAAACTGCTTCTCTTGATACAGAAACCTTGCTTAAAATAGATGAACTCACAATTCAATGTCATAATGAAGTCAATTTGGGCATATCAACATATGAAACAGCAAAGTGCAAAAAAGCACTCGATCTTATAGGTTATAATTAATTTTTACCAAATATTGATTCTTTTCCTTATGGAGAGATTACCAATACTCTCCATAAGGACGCAATTCTACGCGGAATGACCATGCAGATCTATCCTGCTTTACGACATTGAGAACCTCTTTTGCTATATCTCTTGGCGAAGCAAAAAAATTATCTGGCTTATCTGGGGCAAGACGAGGTCGTGTTCTGGGTGTATCAATTAAGGCATCTATAATAATATACGCTACATGTATTCCCTTTGGTCCAAATTCTCTTGCCATAGACTCTGCTAATATCTTCTGAGCCGATTTGGACGCAGCGAAAAACCCCCAACCATCTTTTCCTCTTTCGGCAGCTGTGTTGCCAGTAACAATGATTGTTCCGCTCTCTTGTTCTAACATTTTTGGAAGGGTCATTTGTGATAAAATAAGTAAGGCAGTTGTGTTAACTCTAAAATTTTTTTCTAAATCTTTGTAGCTCAAATCTAGTATGGGACCTCGCGTTCCCAAGGGAGCATTATGTATAACAACTTCAGCCGGTCCAAGCTCTGTTTGTATTTTATTTATTGTTTTTTCAAAATCCTCGATATTCCCCACATCGCAAGGATAAGCAGAAGTATTGTGATACTTTTTTTCTAAATATTTGAGATTTTCTTCAGTTCGAGCAATCATGGCCACATGGTATCCATTCTCGGAAAAATAACGCGCAATTTCAGCACCTGTTCCAGTCTCTGGTCCTACTCCCGTCAATATACATAATTTTTTATTCATCTAACTTGAACCTTCTCTCTAGTTTTTCATGCCACGCTTTAATTTCTTCAAATTCATCAAGCTTCATTTCAAGAGCAATAGCTAGCTGTACCACCTCATAACCTGTTATGTCGGCGATACTAAGCGCGTCACCAGCTACATTTGTGGTCGTATTTAAATGTACGTTTAGACGCTCGAAAAGTATTCTGCACGATTCTATCCCTCTTTTTGCTATTTCAGGAACTTGAGGTAAATCGTTACGTGTTCCAGGTAAAACTTTGCCCTTATATCTCTCAAATTTATTTCTAATACCATTAATTAAAGGCACGTAACCATCAATTTCCAATCGTCTATTCCACATTTCTATGATTGCTCTTTCTTGTGAATTCTTACCAAATAACTTTTTTGAGGTGTTATTTGTCTCTTCTAAAAATCTACAGATTGCCACACTTTCGGAAATTGTAGTCCCATTCTCTAATTCAAGGAAAGGAATGCAATGAAATGGGTTTAGCGAACTGAAAGGTTCTTCAAATTGATCCCCATCTCTAACATTTAGTTGAACTATTGGCACCTTAATCCCTGTTTCTTTGAGAAAGGAAGTAACTCTTCTAGAAGCTGGGGCCAGATCAAATTGATATAGTCTCATGATGTTTTCCTTAATTTTCTCAAAATAGCTTAGTTCATATTATGAATGAAATACATGCATAAATAAAAAATAGAATGTTTTTGGTCGTTATAACATTGGGAAAATTAGAAAAAAATGTTAAAAAAAGAATATGACATCTAGCATTGAAAAAATAAGTACTTTTATTTTTGAGGCTCACGAACGCGGTGATAGATTTCGAAATCTCGAAAAAGATATGAAACCAAAGGATTTCGATGAAGCTTACGAAATTCAGAAACGATTGCGGCAGAAGTTACCACGAGGGTCACTTGGAGGTTACAAAATTGCCCTTTCTTCGAAAATTCAACAAGACTATCACAAAATCAGTCATCCAGTTTATGGTGGTCTATTTAAGAATGAGATATTTACTAGTCCTAAGACAATAGTACTAAAAAACTATCATAGAATGAGTGTCGAGTTTGAATTAGCTTTCAAGCTATCAGACCGCATTATGGATTCTACTATCCACAGAAAGCCAGAAAATATTATTGAAGATATTTCAAACGTGATGCCTGCAATTGAACTTATAGATGATAGGGGGGCAAATTATGACGGTCTAGATCCACTTTCCCTAGCCTGTGATAACGCTTGGTCTGGGGGTCTAGTTTTAGGAGACCCAATATACAATTGGCAGGAAGAAGATTTTCTTGCCATACAATCGACCTGTGAGTGGAACCAAGAACCAAAGTTAACAACTGGCGTGCTGGACGCAAAACCTTTTGAGAATCTTTGCTGGTTAATCAATGAACTACACTTGCGTAAAAATGAGCTAAAGCCTGGGATGATTGTAATAACTGGAAGTGTATTTAAAGTGAGACAAGCAAAAATAGGTGATAAAATAAACCATACTCTTTCTGGTCATGGGAAAGTAAGCATTGAGGTTATTTAGATAGCAACTATTTAATTTGGAGATAATAGATGGAAAGCGACAAAAAGTTGAAAGATGAGCTAACTCAAAAGATCGGCGTTTTAACAAGGCGAGAAACAGAGGCTAGGATTATCGCACCATTTGTAGATGCCCTAATAAAAACCTTTGGCAAAGAAAAAGTAACTCCGATTTTAGAAAAAACAATAATGGATCTAGCACGCAGTCAAGGATCATCTCTGGCTAAAGAATATGGGAATGATGTTTCTGCTTTTCTTGAAACGTTGAAGTTCTGGACCCAAGATGGAGCTTTAGAAATAGATTTGCTTGAGAAAAACGAAACAAAACTGAATTTCAATGTAACTAGGTGTAGGTATGCCGAAATGTACAAGACGTTGGGAATACAAGACCTTGGTGCTATTTTGTCTTGTAATAGGGATGCTGCAATGATTGAGGGATTCAACCAAGATGCGAGCCTTGATCGGGAAACAACCATAATGAGTGGTGGCAAATGCTGTACCTTTAGGTACACTTTTGATAATCCTAACGAGCAACAATAAGTTGTATTTGCTCAAAAGCTTTAGCAATTATATACATAAAGTCTTTTGTCTATTTTTGATTTTAATTGCCATATTTGCATTTGGGAAACTCAAGCTTTCTGAAACAAATTTGACGAGCATTAAAGAGTCCGTTAACAAGACACCAATTACTTTAACTTTTAAAGATAATACAAAAACTGAGGGTATAGTATTTTTAGCACATGGATTTGCTGGATCTACAAGCTTTATGAGACCAATAGCAGTGGCTCTTGCAGAGGCTGGCTATTTAACAGTTCGCTTTGATTTTTTAGGGCATGGGCGTCATCCATTACCATACTCAGGAGATATTACAACAATTGAAGGAGCGACCCAGAAATTTGTTAATCAAACGAATTGGATAATTTCTCATTATCTATTAAAATATGACCCTAGCTTTTCAATGATTATTGGCCATTCAATGGCGTCCGATATAATAATCAGGTCGGCCTCTTTGAATCCTAGCATTAATAGCGCTGTTGCTATTTCCGCTTATACTGACGCTCTCAAAGCCAAAGAACCTAAAAATGTCTTAATTTTAAATGGTCAATGGGAACCTCAATTAAGATCGAAATCTTTAGATATTTTACAAAATATCGGAATTGATAATCCAAATGAGGGAAGAACATACGGAATGCTTGATGATAATACAATTAGAAAAGTGGATTTTATTGAAAACGCCGACCATGTAGGTGTTTTATATTCAGTGCGCACTCAGAAAGAGCTGATAGATTGGATTAAAATCCTAAAAAAGGACAAACAAATATTTATTAGCAATAATATCGGAATATGGGCGGGTATTTTATTTTTTAGTATCTTTTTTCTTATTATATTGCTGACCAAGTTTCTACCTCAAAAAACCTTAGGTAAATATCAGTTTAGCTATACACGGTTCTTTTCCATAAATATTCTCGCTTGTGCACTCCCGCCACTGATATTATATCACTTTACATTTAAATTTGTTAATTTTCCTGCCCACAATCATCTAATTAATCAGATGTTCTTAATATCAATAATTCTATTGTTCAGTATCCCATCTACCCAGTTTAAAGAGTTAACAAAATCATTTAATTTTCCATTATTTGCCTTTCTATTTATTTTGTTTTGTATTGTTTTTGGATCAATTTTGGATAACTACGTGAGCTCGTTTCTTTTGACAGGAACTAGAGTACCTGTGTTTTTCTATTGTTTAATTGGGTCTATTCCATTGATGGTACTGATGCAAATGTATTATGATAATTATTCAAATGGTTGGATAGCAGGCAATATCTTTAAGTTATTTATTATAATTTCATTATCAACTTCAATCTTGTTAGATATTACCCAACTGTTTATCATGGGTTACGCAATAGTTCTATTTCTTGCCTTCGTATTAATATTTGGATTTTTAGCAAATATGATAAGTAAAAGGTACAATAACACTCTTTCGGTAGGCTTGGCTAATGGAATAGCATTGGCGTGGACATTTTCCACGGCACTACCATTGTATGTTAATTGAATGCAGGCTTAATATGGTCTACATATACATAACCCAACAAAGATTAATTTAAAATGACAGTTATAATTTGTGGTGCAGGAATAGGTGGTTTGTGTCTAGGGCTTTCCCTACAACAATTGAATATACCATTTCAAATATTTGAGTCCTCAGTATCTATTGAACCCCTAGGAGTTGGAGTCAACCTACAACCTAATGCCGTCAGAGAACTTTTCGCATTAGGATTAAAAGATGATCTCACAAGGATTGGGATTCAAACTGAGGAATTTGGATTATTTTCAAAAAAAGGTTTGGAAATTTGGACTGAAGCACGAGGCTTAAAAGCTGGATACATTGTACCACAATTTTCTGTCCATAGGGGAGAACTCCAAAAATTTCTTTATGATACTCTTACTGAACGCTTGAAAAAAAACTCTGTTAATTTGGGTATGAGCGCTACTGGCTTCAAAAATTTATCGTCTTCAGTACAATTACAATGCTTCAATAAAAACACAAAAAAAAATGAAAGATTTTATGGGGATATTCTCGTCGCTTGTGATGGGATAAATTCAAATATCAGAAAGCAGTTATTCCCAGATGAAGGGGAACCTTTATGGAATGGAGCAATATTATGGCGTGGGCTAACAGATGCTTCTCCGTTTAGAACCGGTGCCTCCATGGTAATGATTGGACATGATACCCAAAGATTTGTTTCATATCCAATAAGTCAAAAAGACTGTCATGGAAATACAAAAATTAACTGGATAGCAGAACTAAAATTTAATCCTCAAAAAACATATATGAAAAGTGACTGGAGTAAAAAAGTAGATAAATCAAAATTTATAAATAGCTTTAAAGATTGGTCCTTTGAATGGATAAATCCTTTAAGCCTTATTTCAGAAACAAGCTCAATCTATGAGTATCCAATGGTTGATAGAGATCCATTGCAAAAATGGACGTTCGGAAGAACAACACTTTTAGGTGATGCTGCCCACCCAACATATCCGGTTGGATCAAATGGTGCCAGCCAAGCTATTATTGACGCTAGGAAACTTGCATTCTATTTAAAAGTAAATGGACCTAACGAAGCAGCTTTATTGAACTATGAAAAGGAAATGCTTCCCCTAACTGCCAAAATAACTTTGGCAAATAGAAGTTCTGGTCCGGATGCTCTTCTACAAGTAGTTGAAGACCGTTGTGAAGGATCTTTCAATAACATCCAGGAAATCATTAGCCAGAACGAACTTAAAAATCACTCCGAGAAATATAAATCAGTTGCTGGTCTAAATATTGAAAGACTTAACAACTCAGATAGTATTTTAAGTTCATTGATTTGAACTTTGAATAAGAAATTTTCCATATTCACAATAGTCTGAATGTTGGGGTCTTTTGCTCTCGTTCAAACACTCGCAAATATCGTGCAAGGTTGGCTCTATCCAGGAGTCGTTAGTTTGGTAGTCAATTAAAGTCATCTTAAAATTCATAGATGCAATAGTGCTTGATAAAAAATCATACTCACTAAACCTATCTCCATCGCAATATAAAAAGAACCCCATATCATCGACATGAAAGCCTTTTTTTCTCAACACCCAGACATATAGGTCCATTTGCCTTTTGTAAGAAGCTTTCCAGGGATCATTTAATGTAATAGGTCCTTTGTCTGATTTTTGAGACGTACTTTTATAATCAACTATATGCAAACAACTTGTATTAATATTTAACCAAACGTCATCTAGACCCCCGCCAACTTTAAGATTTGTTTTGGGGTCTACAAAGTTAAGCCTATCTTTTGCTCCAAAATGTAAACTTTGGGTCCATAATTCAAAATGTTCATGCGCGAAAGGAACTAAAAATTCCCGGCCATTAGCGACCAAAAATGGATGCGGCTCTCCAATTGCTCTATATTTATCAAAATCCCTTTTAAGCAATATATCCGTAGCTTCATTTATATTGAATCCAGGAATAGAGGGAAACTTTATTCCCTCTACTTGTTCCATATAAAAACAAGCTTTACATTTAACAAAGTTTTCTATTCTGCTTCTGCTTAGTTCATATGGCTCATTGTTATTTTTATCAAACTTTCCTCTATGCCTAGCCATATCACTCCTCTTTTATTAATACGATGTTAGAATTTAGTTTAATTTCCTTGCCAACAAAAAAAGGAAACCCATCAGCTCCAAAATCATATCTGTTAATAAAAGACTTTATTTCAAATTTTAGAGTTTTTGCATTTTTTCTATATCTGTCTTTGTTAAAAACCATAATAACAATATTTTTCTTTGTACCTTTCAGGTTGAGTGAGCCACTTACTCTATATCCCTCATCCTTTTTAGATATACTAGTGCTTTTAAACTCCATAAACGGATATTTGTTTGCATTTAAGACGCTTGAACCTAACATGGCTCTGGTAGCCAAAGGGAAGCCTGCGGTACTCTTTCTGATATCTACTTTAATTAAAAACTTAGATTGCTCTTCTTTACTGAAATCGATGGTGAAATAAGATGTGTTTATATGAAACTCACCAACTAAAGGAACTCCACTTACAAAATAAGTAAATTTAAGTGTTCTTGAATTCGCGATCGTATATGTCTCTTTTGCAAAGAGATTATTTCCTAATAAAAGAAATGCAAAAAAAATTAATGTGTTTTTAAACTGTGATATTTTTTTTAAATGCATTAATAGACCTTTGTTCAGATGAAAGTATGTTTTATTATAAAGCTATGGAAAAATTATTTAAAGAACTCACGTTTTCAAACGGGGTAAAGGCAAAAAATAAATTTCTGCTTGCACCACTCACCAATATGCAAAGTCCGGATCAAGGGAAGATTTCTGATGATGAGTTCATGTGGCTTACAAAAAGAGCGGAAGGAGGTTTTGGAATAATAATGACTTGTGCCATGCCAGTGTTAAAATCCGGCATTGGTTGGAAAGGACAACTTGGCATATATGATCCTAAGCATGAAGATGGTCACAATCGTTTAAATGACAGGTTGCACAAATTAGAGGCGCTCTCCATAGCACAAATATTTCATGCAGGGATAAGGGCAGATATCAATTATGGAGGCGATAAAATAGGTCCAAGTATGAATTCAGAAAAGTCTGCAAGAGAGATGTCGATAACAGAAATTGAAAAAATGAAAGAAGCCTTTGTAACATGTGCTATTAGAACACACGAATGTAACTATGATGGCATAGAACTACATGCTGCTCACGGTTATCTGATCGGTCAATTTCTTTCCAAAAAGTTCAATAGAAGAAAAGACGACTATGGAGGTTCTTTCAAAAACAGAGCTAAGTTTCTAATGGATATTATCGATGAAATTAAAGAGAAGACTTCTTCGAAGTTTCTGATCGGTGTGAGAATTTCTCCAGAAAGGTTTGGTTTAGACACTGACGAAATGATAACTCTTTATAAAACGCTATGCGAAAATAATAATATTCATTTTATCGATATTTCACTTTGGGATTCATTCAAATTGGTCGACTATGGACCTTTCACAGGTGAGAGTTTGTTAAAACTATTTACGACTATCGATAGAGGTAAAAAGTTACTAACCGTGGCAGGAAAGATTTTTACTTATGAAGATATAGAAATTTTACAAAATAATAATGTTGACTTTTTCTGTTTAGGGAGAGCTGCGATTTTAGACCATCAATTTCCAAACCGCCTTAAAGCTCAAGGATCAAACTTTCAGCCCTACTCTGCTCCCGTTACAAGAGATCATCTATTTAAAGAGGGCTTATCAGAAACGTTTGTTGACTATATGTCTACATGGAAAAATTTTGTAAGTGATTCAGCATGAACTACGATCCATCTGACCCAAATACTTTGGCTAATCCATATCCCTATTTCTTGGCACTTAGAAACGAAGATCCTATACATTGGCATAGGAAATTGAAATCATGGATAATTACGAGGTATGACGACGTTAGATCTATACTTTCCAGCGATAATATTACTGTTGATAGGTTAAATAACTTTTATAGTAAGCTTCCTAGCAAGGAAGCAAGGCTGTTGGCAGAAATTGTAAAATATTTAAATCTATGGGCTGCATTCAGAAATCCTCCCGATCATACCAGAATGAGAAAGATAATGATGGTCGCGTTCACCAGGAAATCTATAACGGAAATGCAACCAAAAATAAATTCCATCACGGACGCTACGTTATCAAAACTTAACAAGATTAGAGAAATTGACCTAGTTAATCAGTATGCCTCTCCCATTCCTGCTCTTACCATAATGCACTTACTAGGAGTTCCAATAGATATGCTTGACGAATTTAAATCATGGTCGGATGATATGTCTAAATTTATTGGCGGCGCTCGAAACGATAAGCATAAGTATCAAAAAGCTTCTCGCGGATGTAGAAAAATGGTTTCTTTCTTCAGGGAAGTAATAGAGGAACGACGAAAAAGCCCGGCGGAAGGCTTCCTTATGGATTTGATAAATGCATCTGTTGAAAACGATAAGTTTTCTGATGATGAGTTGATTGCGACTTGTATGCTTATTTTATTCGCTGGACATGAAACCACTACCAACCTTATCTCTAATGGGATTCTCACACTGATAAAAAATCCAGCTGAGTTATCAAAACTCCTTAAAAACCCAGAGCTACTCGATCCCACCATAGAAGAGATAATGCGGTATGACGGACCAACGAACTCACTTGTGAGAAATGTTGAAAGAGATCATAAACTTCATAATAAAAGACTCAAAAAAGGTGACAGAGTTTTTGCAATGGTTTCAAGTGCAAACAGAGATGAAAATATCTTCGATGATCCTGATGTGTTTAAAATAGACCGTTCGCCCAACAGACATCTAACATTTGGTTATGGTCCACATCTGTGTATTGGGGCAGCGCTTGCAAGAGAGGAAGGTCGCATTGCTATAATAAATTTTTTCAAACAATACCCTAAAACTACGCTGAAGGCGGAGAATTCTTTTGAATGGATAGATGCGATGGTTCCACGGGGCTTGAAAAAATTACACGTCAAATTGACCTAACAAGGAGAATAAATTGGAAGCATATCTTATAGCCACCGCATGCACAAAATTTGAGAAAAAAGCAGATCAGACATTTAAAAGTCTCACAGAGGAGATTTATTGTGACTTACTTAAATCTGCTAAAGTGGAAAATGGAGATATGATTGGACAAGCATGGTTCGGTAATTGTGGAATGGGTACATTCGGACAAAATAATATAAGAGGTCAAGTTTGTTTTACTCCGCTCGTACAAAAAAAGCTGTTTCCTGAGAGGGTCGGTATTATTAACGTTGAAGGAGGATGCGCAACAGGATCAATGGCATTTCATGGGGCATGGAAAGATGTCATTTCTGGAACAGAGGATGTATCTTTAGCAATAGGCGTTGAAAAAATATACCAGCCAAATCAACCAGAAAAAATTCAAGAAATATATGATGGAGGCATTGATCAATTTGATCGAAATGAATGGTTAGATTTTTACAAATCAATTGGCGACGAACTCGGAAACCCTTTCGATTCTGAAAATAAAAAAGGAACAATTTTTATGGACACTTATGGTCTTCAAGCGCTTTGGCACATGAAGACTTATGGCACCACTCAAAGCCAAATTGCTTTCGCGGCTTCAAAAAATCATTTTCACGGCTCACTGAATGATAAAGCACAATATCAATTTAAAGTAAGCGTTGACGACGTTTTAAATGATAGAGAAATTTCATACCCATTAACTAGAGCAATGTGTGCGCCTATTGGAGATGGAGCAGCGGCAGCTCTTATTTGTTCTGCTAAAGGCCTAGAGTACTTTCCAACAGAAATTCAAAAATCAGCTATAAAAATAAAAGCGAGTGTGCTGTCTGGTGGTAAATACCGTACACCTCACGAATTAGGATTATCCAGGGTAGCAGCGAAGAAGGCATATAGACAAGCTGACTTAGAACCAAACGAAGTAGATATTGTCGAGATTCATGACGCTACATCATTTTGTGAAATATATCAGCTTGAAATGCTTGGTTTTTGTGAAATTGGATCTGGAGGAAGATTTGTTGAAAGAGGACATACCCAACTTGGGGGTCAGTTGCCTGTGAATTTATCAGGAGGATTGGTATCAAAGGGTCACCCAGTAGGTGCAACAGGATTATCTATGATACACGAACTCGCTATCCAGCTTAAGGGCGAAGCGGGAAAACGACAAAGCGAAAGAAACAAAATTGGCCTTGCTGAGAATGGAGGAGGCGTTATCGGTTTTGAAGAGGCCGCATGTTCAGTAATAATTTTAGAAGGTTCTCACTAGGACCAGTAAGGCTCTCTTAGGACTCTTTTCAAGACTTTTCCCAAAGCATTTCTGGGAAACTCCTCTCTGATTTCTACATCACGTAATCTCTGGTGTTTTGCTAACTTTTCGTTGCTCCATTTTTTAATTTCATCACAATCTGGCTCTACTCCATTCTTGGGAATTATGAGCGCTAAGCACGTTTCCCCCCATTTTTCATGAGGAACTCCTATGACAGTAACGTCAGTTATATCTGGGTGTTTGCCAACCACCTCTTCAATGTCTACTGGAAAAACATTTAAACCTCCAGATATTATCATATCTTTTTTCCTATCAAGAATGGTTAAAAACCCATCTTCGTCCAAACTACCTATATCTCCAGATTTTATAAAACTTCTACCCCTAGTATCTGCCCAAATGAGGTTATTTGTTAGTTCAACTTCACGATAGTACTCCTTCATCATACCGGCTCCATAGCCCGCTATCTCACCTGCAACGTTTGGAGCGCACTCTTTACCTTTTTCATCAATAATTTTAATCTCAAACCCCAAGACTGGGGTTCCTACAGAACCAAATTTTTTCCGTTGGTCGTCAGGTTTTAACATCGTAGCAAATCCCTCAGAAAATCCATAAAGCTCGAATAAGTTTTCACTCATTCGTAGTAATATATCTTCCTTTAAATCGAGCCTTAGTGGAGATCCAGCCGAAAGGATAGTCTTTAAGGAATTAAAATTGTCTCTTTCTAGGTTTTCTGAAGACAGAATTGCACTAAATTGAGGCGGAACAAGAAACGTATGCGTAATACTTTCTCTCTTCACTAAATCCACAAAAGCTCTTGGATCGAACCCATTCATAACATGAAGTGTCCCGCCGACAAATAACGTGGGTAACATCATAAGCCAAGTGCCATTTGAATAAAGAGCTGTTGTTGTGAGCGACTTACATTCTGAATTAAACGACATTTCGATCGCATTAGATGTTGCCCAATGACTTCTTGCTCTATGTGTTTGAACTATGCCTTTTGGGACGCCCGTCGTTCCTGACGAATATATGATATTGAAATTATCGTCTGGACCACAATTATATTCGAAGCTATAGTCATGTTTCTCAGAAGAAATTTTTTCCCAACAGTCTTGCTCGCCGCCTAAGAATAGTAGATTGTCTTTGTCAATATTTCTAAGCTTTGATAAATCCGAAGTAACTAAATCAAAAAATTCATTGTCTACTACAAAAAATTTTGCATCACTGTTATTAACCAAAACGGTTACTTGCTCTGTAGTTAAAAGACCAGAGAGAGGTACAACACACGCCCCCATTTTCACTATTCCAAAAATTAGCTCTATTATTTCAGGTCTATTGCCAATTAAAAGCGCGACATTATCTCCTTTATCAACACCTATTTTTTTAAAAAAATTTGCTACCTTGTTTATATTTTGCTTAAGATCTCGCCAAAGCCTTTTTTTTTCACCACAACATATAGCTAGCTTTTCAGGTTGATAAGTACCGTGGGTCTCAATTACATTTAAAATATCGAAATGAGTATTATCAATCATTTTAAAGACTCCGATTTTAATATTAAAAGGAATATCTATAATCTATTATTGGCTTTATGATAATAGTGAATTAGAAATTAAAGAAACCAATTTATGACAAAATTATTAATTTTTAGCACTTTTTTGCTTGGTATCTACAGTACCGTAGCACAAGGGTTTTCAACATCTGCTAGGACGGCCTTGGTCATTGATAACACAACCGGTGAAATCTTACTTTCTAAAGACATTAATCGTCCTATTTCCCCCGCTTCAATGTCAAAATTAATGACACTGTGGATGGTGTTTGAAAGTTTGGAGGAAGGCAAGATAGACTTGGATGATACTTTCAGAGTCTCAAGAAAAGCATGGAAGAAAGGCGGGTCAAAGATGTTTCTTAGAGAGGGAGAGTACGTCACAATTGAAAACCTAATTAAAGGGGTAATTATTCAATCAGGGAATGATGCGTGCATCGTTTTGGCAGAAGGAATAGCCGGAACAGAAGAAAATTTTTCAGAACTAATGACCATAAGGGCAAAAGAAATTGGATTGACAAACTCACATTTTAAAAATTCAACTGGTTGGCCTGATCCTGAGCACAAGATGTCTTCAAAGGACCTTGTTACTCTAGCAACTAAGATCAGAGAAGAATATCCCTCCTATTACAAAATATTTGATGATCTAGAGTTTACTTGGGATAAAATTTCACAGAAAAATAGAAATCCTTTGCTTTCGATGAACGTAGGGGCCGATGGATTGAAAACCGGGTATACCGAGGAAGCTGGTTATGGATTAATTGCTTCAGCAACACAAAACAAAAGACGAATAACTTTTGTTATTACTGGCCTAAAATCTGTTGGGCAAAGGGCGCGTGAAGCAAAAGGAATAACCACGTGGGCTTTCAAAAAATTTAAATTGAAAACATTTTTCAAAAAAAACTCCGTCATTCTGGAAGCGCCCGTTTGGAGAGGTAAAAAAGAACGTGTAAAAATATCTGCTACGAATGATATTCAAATACTTCTTGCTAATGATTCAAAGGATGATACTACAATGCACGTTGTCTTGAAAGAACCTCTTGTAGCCCCCTTAAAAAAAGGACAAAAAATAAATGGTCATTTAGTAATTAGAACGACTCCTCTTCTTAAAACGAATGAAGAGATAAAACAGTTATTTTTTCCCATTGAGGTTAGTGAAGATTTAGAAAGAGGCGGTTTAGCAAACAAACTAACAACGAATTTGGATACTTTAAAATCGAACCTTTTCTTTCTATTTGGGTCTAACTGATGAAGGGTTTATTTATTAGCTTTGAAGGGATTGATGGTAGTGGAAAATCTACTCAGATAGACCTTCTTGCAAAGTATCTCATCAAAGAGAAAAAACCTATTGTTAAAACTGAGGAGCCTGGCGGTACAAAAGGATCAAATGAAATTAGAAAAATTCTTCTCAGAGAAAACAATTTTCACTGGTCAGTTGAAACTGAGACCTTGCTTTTTATGGCTGCCAGAGTTGATCATGTTGAAAAAGTTATTAAACCTGCCATTAAGGATAATAAAATCGTTTTATGTGACCGATTTATGGATAGTACTATAGTTTACCAAGGCATGCGTAGCGCAAAGGCTAAAAAATTGAGCCTAAATTTATTTGAGCTAATAGCAATTAATCCAGACATCACATTTCTTATTGATATGGACCCAAAAATTGCTCTAAATCGTGCATTGAATAGAGCAACAGAAGAGGATAGATTTGAAAATTATGGAATCAACTTTCAAAATGAACTGCGAAAAAACTTTCTTGATATTGCAAATAAACAGAGAGAGAGAATAAAGGTTATTGATGGAGATCAATCCCCAGAAAATATTGCTGCTCAAATAATTGAAAGTGTAAACAATTTAATTCCGTGATATGATAGAGCAAGAAAAATTTACTCTGAAAGTATCATCAGATACAGTCACTCCTGTTCTTTTCGGGCATAGGGAACAGATAACTTTCATCTTAGATTGCATAAAGACAAATAAAATTCCTAACGCATGGCTTTTTCATGGACCATTAGGGATTGGAAAAGCTTCTTTGGCATTGAACTTGGCGAAGATATTATCAAATATGAATTTTTCAAAATTTGCTGATGTGAGTAATATTTCTGAAGAAGATATAAGAGACCCGAAGGTACCTATTAATATCAATAATGTTTTCCACTGCAAAAAAAAGTGGGATAACAAAAAAAAGCTTTTTCAAAAATATATACCTATCGATGATATCAGAGACCTAAGTAAAAGATTTTCTTTATCTTCTACCGATAACTCTTACAAAGTTTGTATAGTCGATACAACGGAAGATCTAAATCTGTCTGCATCAAATTCGCTCTTAAAAATACTTGAAGAACCTCCAAAAAAAACACTTTTTATTTTAGTATCAAACAACCAACAAGCTATCTTGCCAACAATTCTTTCACGATGCCAAAAAATTGGTTTCCAAAGGCTAGATGAACCAGATCTTCGAAAAATATCCACAGTTTTCTTTAAAAAAAACCAGTTTAATCAGCTCGAAGAAACCAGTTTAATATCCTCTTGCGAAGGATCGGCACGAAAACTTCTTAATTTGCTAGATAAAGATTATATTAAATTTTTTACTAGCATGAAGGTATTATTTTTAGACCTTCCAAATCTAAATAAAAGAAAAGCGATTTCTTTATTAACTGGAAATAGAGAATATGTTCTTAGTTCTGATCCAGACAAGTCTGCCTTTGGAATTATTCTAAGGTTGCTCGCATCTATTGCTAAACAAGAAATAGATTTAAGAATAAATACTGAAATAGTGCGCACAGATATTACCCTTATTGCTGCTCATTTATATTCACAAATTTCACTTTTGAGACACCAATCAATAGAGTACAATATCGATATGAAAAAAGTTCTCTTTCTAGCTTTAAACACAATAGAATTGGCCTTTGCAAGATACAAAAAACAATAAATCAGTCGTAATAGACAGCCATTGTCATCTAGATTTCAATACATTGACTGATGATCTACCTGGCGTTCTGAGTAGAGCAAAGTCTGAGGGTGTATCAAAAATGTTGACTATCGGGACAAACTTTAGAGAAATCACCCAAACTATTTCTTTGAGTGAAAGGTTTGAAGAAATCTTTTTTGCAGCTGGCATCCATCCCAATCAACCATTCGAAAACCTAAAGTTTAAAAACGAAGATTTATTGGAGATTTGCAAACATCAAAAAATGATTGGGATAGGTGAAACCGGGTTAGATTTTCACTATTCACTGCACAGTAAAAAGGAACAAATTTATTCACTTATTCAACATATCGAAGTAGCTAGAGAAGCGAATTTACCTGTTATAATCCACGCAAGAAATGCGGATAAAGAAATTGGTAAAGTTTTATATGAGCAATACCAAAGAAGTTCTTTTTCATGTGTCATGCATTGCTTTTCTTCAAGCTCTTATCTAGCAGAGGAGGCGATTGAACTCGGTTTTTACCTGTCAATGTCAGGTATAGTTACTTTTAAAAATTCTCAAAACCTTAGAGATATATTTTCGAAGGTCCCATTAGACAAAATATTAGTCGAGACAGACAGCCCATATTTGGCCCCGGCACCACATCGCGGAAAGTCTAACGAACCTGCCTTTGTTTCCTTCGTTGCTAAAAAGGGTGCAGAAATTCTTCGCGTTGATGAAAATGTTTTTAGATCTCAGACAACAGAAAACTTCTATTCTCTTTTCAAGAAAGCAATTTAGATATGCCTTATAAATTTAAAATTTTGGGCTGTGGATCGTCAGGAGGAGTTCCCAGAGTGGGTTTTGGTTGGGGCAAGTGTGACCCAAAGAACAAAAAAAACAGACGATTAAGATGTTCCTTGTTAGTTGAGAAAATCTCTAACTCAGATAAAACAACTGTTTTGATAGATACAGGTCCAGACGTTAGAGAGCAACTTTTACAAGCGCATGTTACTAATTTAGATGCTGTAATATATACCCACTCACATGCCGATCATGTTCATGGTATAGACGACCTAAGGACACTAGCTTACAAGAAGAGGTCGAGGATTCCTCTGTGGGCTGATAAAGCGACCCAAGAAAGATTATTACAAGGCTTTTCATATATTTTTAATACACCAAAAAAAAGTAAATATCCCCCCATCTGTGAGTTGAATTTAATTGGCTCAGATGATGTGACGGTTCAGGGAGCTGGAGGAAGAATAAATTTTCGGCCACTAACAGTTAACCATGGAGATATTGACTCACTCGGCTTTAAAATAGAAAAATCAGCATACATTCCTGACGTTCTTGAAATTCCGTCAAGTAGTTGGAAAGAGTTACAAAACCTTGATGTACTCATAATAGACGCACTTCGTAGAGATCCTCATCCAAGCCACACACACTTAGAAAAAACGCTTCTTTGGCTTAGAAAACTCCAGCCAAGGCGAGCTATTTTAACAAACTTGCATAATGATCTAGATTATACTGAGCTAAAAAAGGAACTTCCTAAAAACATCGAACCGGCATTTGATGGTCTCGAGATTATCATAAATTAATGATCTTAAAAATTGCTCTTGTAATTCTCCCAGTTTTTCTACTTGTAGCCCTAGGCTTTATTTTTTCCCTTTTCCACTTATTAAATAAGCGATTAGTTGATAGGTTTACGAAATTTTGTCAAGATTTTGGCATTCCTTTTCTCTTATTTTTCAATCTGGCAATTTTAGATCTTAATAGTGCGTTTGATCTTGGGCTATTAATTTGTTTTTACCTCTCAATGATATTCTCATTTACTATTATAAGTTGCTCTTTATTTTTTATATTTAAACAGTCCTATAATTCTTCGATTATATTGGGATTTTGTGCGATGTTTTCTAATGGCGTTCTTTTAGGACTTCCTATCAGTGAACTTGCTTTTGGGGAGCAGAGCCTTTTTATCAATTATACCATAATTATTGGCCATGCACCTTTCTGCTATCTAGTCGGGATTACCCTTATAGAAGTTGGAAAAATTGAAAATGACACTTATTTCTATGGGATCAAAAGTTCTTTAAAGGCAATTTTATTAAATAACTTAACAATAGGAATTTTATTAGGTATTGGGTTTAACGTCTTTAACTTTCAATTTTCACCAAGTATAGAAGGCTTGCTTAAAATAGGAACGGTTTGGATTATACCGGTTTCGCTTTTTACAATGGGGGGAGTTTTATATTTTTATCGAGTATCGAAAGAATATAAAATACCCCTTGCAATAATCTCTACATCACTGATAATTCAACCTGCTGTCGTTTATTTTCTTGGCACTCAGTTTTTGGATGTTAAATTAGACCATTTAAAAAATGCAGTCATAATGGCTGCTATGGCTCCTGGTTTAAATGCATATTTTTTTGCTAATATGTACGATGAGTGCAAAGATATTGTTGCCACGACAATCCTAGTATCGACCGTGTTTACCGTATTTTCTTCTACACTATGGATTTATTTTTTATATTAAGTTATCGACTATAATGGGTTTTAAAGCTCTCTTGACACAATTTATAAGCAAGTCCTTCTTTATTCATCCCGCCATTTCTTGCGCAGTGAGTCGCGGCGGCGGCGGCTCTATTTCCACCCATAAAGTCTTCTGGGTTATTGAAGAGCTTTGGACCTCCACATGATACACAAAATCCAAAAGCCAAAAACAATATTGGAATGTATTTCATAATATTACCTATCCTCTACTGTGTAAGTCATACACTCTTTAAACTTTTTTTCAATACATTTCCTTGATAGTTGTTCGGCTCTCTTTATTTGATCCTTAGACATTTTTGTTTCTAATTCAGTTCTTAATTGAATACTTCGACTAATGCTACTGATATCTCTAGAGAGAAAAGTTGCCAAGTTACAACTAACGTGTGCAAGGGTTAAATCTTTTTCTACACCACGCCCTAAAATGAAATTAGTAGCTAGAGCTAAGTGTGCCTCAGGGTTTCCTAGACGAGCTGATTTTGAAAACCAGAAATGACTTTCTTGAACTTTTCCAAACTCTTCTTGCAATAAAGATGCAAGCCTAAATTGGGCAATATCGTTTTGATTAAATGCTGCCTGTGAATACCAATAAAGTGCTTTTTCTTTATCGACATTAGTCCCTTCGCCTTTCTCATATTTCAACCCAACGTTAATTTGCGCTTGAATATGACCAGATGCAGCAGCTTTTTTGAAAAACAATAATGCTTCTTTGTCATTTTGTAAGATCCCATCATACAAGAAACCCAAAAGAAAATCAGCTTCCCTACTGCCAACTTGAGATGCCGATTTCCAACTCTGCAACGCTTCAGCATAGTTTCCTTCATCATAAAAATTAAGTCCCTCTCTTATCAGGCCTCTGGGCGTATCTGCTACAATTGAAGTAACATGGAAACAATGCCAAAGAGAAAAAAAGATCATTGTTAATTTTAAAAAATCAATTTTAGCCTTTTTTTTTGACATCACTTCTTCACTCCCTTTTCAAGTCTTTTAGTTATACAAAGTTTTGTGTTTAAAACATATTTTATTCATTTTGTCTCTTATTGATTGTTTTCCATATAATCTGTGGAAAACCCTGTGAATTAGTAGAAAAAAATTTTACTAAACCTCTATTCGATAATAACTTCATCCCATATGCCTAAAACTTAGGCATGTTAAAAATAAATACTTGAAAAAGAAAAAAAAATTTGTAGACATTCATATGATATAGTCTTGAGGTAAAAAAAATGGTCAAAGATATTGAGAACGATGAGTTAAATATATCTGTAGAGTCTGATAAGATGCATAACATTACTTCGAAGGCTGGAAGGCTGGCTATGGAATTAGCAGCAGAGAAAAAGCGCCTTGCTCAAGAACTTGAAGAACTGCAGGGAGAATATGATGATATTAAGCCTCTGACACCAACCGGAACCAGAGATTGGTATGTTAAATGGAGTTCGATGATCTTAGGGGTTATGGGCGTCTTTCTTATATCCGCGGAAATATACCTTTTTGGACAGTTAGCATACTTAATAAGTGCTATAGGATGGATTTATGTAGGTATGCAGTGGGGAGATAGGGCTATAATGATAGGTTCTGCGATAAGTGCTACTGCCGTGGCCATGTTTTTAATAGAAAACCCTTTGCTATTTAGCCAATTTCTTAATTAGCACCTTTTTTGACAATCTATAAGATTTAAAAAGATTTTAAATAACTATTAATCTTTTTAAAAGATTGACTTGCTACATTGATAGGTCGACCAGCCAACAATCCACCATCTACAACGAAGTCTTGACCGGTTACGAATGAACTCTCGTCACTGGCCAAGTATATTGCTAAGTTAGCAATATCTTCTGGTAGTCCGGCTCTGGGTATAGGTTGAAAATCATTAAAGGCATCACTTGATTTAAGACGAGCATCACTCAAAGATAGTTTTTCACCAGACAATCTCTGACCGACACCAAATATTTCAGTTATTATTGCTCCAGGAGAAATGGAATTAACCCTTATATTATATTTTGCTAACTCAAGAGAGGTTACTTTACTAAAATGTATCACCCCAGCCTTTGCAGCTGAATAGACTGATCCACCACAGCCTCCCCAGTGGCCAGCAATACTAGCTGTATTTACTATACTGCCGTATTTTTGCTTGCTCATTACTCTAGTCGCTTCTCTCGTCCCGATAATGACACTTGTCAAAAGAAGATCAAGGCTATGCCTTATTTTATTGTAGGAAATATCTTCAATGTTTCTTACAAAATCTGGTGCGCCTGCATTATTAAACATAACGTCTATTTTTCCGTAGTGGGCAACCGTTTCTTTCACAAGTGTACAAATATGCTCTTCGTATAAAACATCACACTTTATGAACAAGCACTTCTCTCCTAGCTCATTTATTATTTTTTTTCCTTCATTTTCTCTCCTTCCAGAAATAACCACGATAGCACCTTGCGAAATTGAATGTTTAGCTATTTCTAGTCCGATGCCACTTGTTCCTCCTGTAATTACAACCACTTTATCTAGCAATCTATTTCCCATAATAAATCCTATCCTTTACGTTTGTTTTTATTGAAGATATTTCTTTTGGTTCATAAATATTTTTATTCTCTCTATACCCATTAAGATCTCAGGTGTACTTCTAGCATAGGATATTCTTATCTTTGATTTTCCATTAATTGGATCAAAGTCTATTCCAGGAGTTAGGGCAACTCCCCCAATATCCAGCATTTTTTTTGCAAAATCATAACTATCAGATGAAAATTCACCGATATCTATATATAAATAAAACGCCCCATCTGGCGGAGCAATATTATTAAAACCCAATTCAGGCAAAGCAGCTAGCAGTTTTTTTCTATTTGTTTGATATGTCTCAAGGTTTTTTTCTAACTCCATTCTACCCTCAAACGCTCCCAGTGCTAAAATTTGACTAGCATGGGAAGCACATATAAACATGTTTTGCTGTATTCTTTCTACTATTCTTACGTGTTCCTTCGGAACAATGATCCAGCCTATCCTCCAACCAGTCATTGAAAAATATTTTGAGAAAGAATTTATGATATAGCAGCTATCGCTAAACTCCAGCATAGTTGATGGTTGCACATCGTATTGTATGCCGTGATAAATTTCATCACTTATTAGTGACACCTTTTTATCTTTGCAATAATCTATCAAAGCCTCCAAAGGTTCTCTTTCGATCATGCAGCCAGTTGGATTGCCTGGCGATGCGATTAATAAGCCATTAATATTGTGGCTAATTAAGTCACTAAGAGTCGGTTGAAATTTATTTTTTTCAGTAGTGTCTATAAGTACCGGTTCTAAATTAAGAGCTTTCATAATTTGCCGATAACTGGGGTAACCTGGATTAGCTAATCCCACTTTGTCAAGCTTATCAAAGAGTGCAGTGAATGCGAGAATAAACCCTGCAGATGAGCCGCCTGTTATAATGACCCTATTCCAATCAAGATCCACTCCATACCACTCGCCATATAATTCAGCAATTTTTTTTCGTAAATCAGGCAATCCAAGAGCTACGGTGTAACCCATTGGATTGTCTTCCATAGTAGCTTTTAGAAAATCCTTGGCAGCTTTTGGAGCTGAGGTTCCTGGCTGTCCAACTTCCATATGTACCACTGTTTGTCCTTTCTGCTCAATGGAATGAGCTCTTTCCATGATATCCATCACGATAAAAGGATCTATTATACTTCTTTGGGAATTTTTCATATTTGTCGGTATTTAAAAAGTCTTTTTTTGTGTTGGCGAGCTTTATTCTATACTACATTATGTTATTTAAATAATTCACAATCTTCCAGCCCAACTTCTACACAATATTCAGCAATCTCTTTGGATTTATTTATATCAGCCACTGAAATGCTAAACTCATCTTCGATAATTAAATGGTAACCTATATCAATCTTATTCTCAATTATGGCTGAAAGATAAAAAAAAGTGTGGGCAGCAACTAAGTTATTTTCAACCTTTTCATTGTAAGCATATAGATTTCCTAGAAACTCAAGCGCAGGGGTATACCCAGCTTTTGCAGATAATTTTAAGTAACTTAATCCTGAAAGAATGTCGACCTCAACTGTCTGATCTATGGGTGAAATAAGCATATTACCTATAAAATAGGTAGCAAATTTATTACCTTTTTGTGCCAACGGAAATAAAACTTTATAAGTTTCTAAATGACTCTTTGCGTAAAAAAGGGATATGATGTCCTCCTCATTCATATTGCATTCATTTTCACTAGCTTTCTGAAGAATTATGGTTTCTAGCTATAGTTTTCTCTCGACTACCTCTTGGATCAATCCAACCAATATTACCGTCCTGCCTGTAGTAGACTAAATTTAGTCCTGAGTGCGAAGCATTCCGGAAAAATATACAGCTTTCATTTTCTAGCTCTAGACGAATAACTGCTTGCTCAACCGTTAATTCGTCGATTTTATATGATAATTCTGCAATCACGGGCATGCTATCCCCATTGTGGCTATCTATATCTTTGTCATCTAAGTTTAAAACGCTTTGATAAATTCTTAGTGGTTCATTAGTCGATGGAATACTCTTACTTTCGAAATTTCTGTGACTTTTCATCCTTCGATGATAACGCCTCAGTTTTTTTTCTATATGATCCAAGGCATCGTCGTAACTGGCATTTGCATCCTTGCCTCTGCCAGTTGCGTCTAATTCAATCTTGTTCTTGAGGTATACTTTTAACTTAGCTTTAAAGTTCCCAATTCTTTTTTCTAAAGTTATCTGAGTACTTACAGCATCATATGAATATTTTTTTAACACTTCGCCTATTCGGGCACTACTATAAACTTGGAACGATTCGCCAAGTTCAATATTTTTTCCGACTATTTTTATATTCAAATTAAATTCATACTCCTGATTACATTATATATATATTCATCAAAAAAAATAGCGTTTGTTGCAAAATTACCCTGAACTATTCCACTTTTATCTTTTTATTATTCTAATCTAACTCCATAAAATTTTACTTTATTTTCTTATTAAAATGGTAAATAAAGAGCTTTTATATAATTAACCCTAAAAATGAAGATCAATTTAGACACAATAAAGGACGCTAGCAAGGAACTAATAGGTAATATAATTAGAACGCCTACTATTAGATCTCAGCAACTAAGCATCGATACTAATGCTGAAGTTTTTCTTAAGCTAGAAAACCTTCAGTACACGTCTTCTTTTAAAGTTAGAGGGGGATACATCTCTATAAAACGTTTAAAAGAAGAGCAAAAAAAAGTGGGTGTTATTGCTATGTCAGCCGGCAACCACGCACAGGCTGTAGCTTGGTGGGCAAAAAAAGAACGTGTCAACGCTACAATTGTTATGCCAGAACACGCACCTTTATCCAAAGTAATGAAAACAAAAAGCTTAGGTGCAGACGTTATACTGAAGGGACGAACTCTAAATGAGTCTCAAAGTTATGTTTCCGAGTTGGTAAATGATAAAAAATTGACCCTTATACATCCATATGACGATCATAACGTTGTAATTGGCCAAGGCACTCTCGGATTAGAGTTTATGGAAGATGTTAAAGATTTGGACCTACTTGTTATTCCTACAGGAGGAGGTGGATTAATATCAGGTATATCGATAGTGGCCAAAACTCTTAACCCCAATATAAAAATATATGGGGTGCAAACTGAAAAATTCCCCTCTATGTACAACATCCTTCACAAAAAAGATCTTGAAATTTTAGGAGACACCTTAGCCGATGGAATAGCAGTGAAAAGACCCGGGGAAATTACTTCAGAAATAATAAAGGAACACGTTGACGATATCCTGCTTGTAAACGAATTTGAGATTGAAAAAGCAATTAGTTCTCTTTTTGAAAACGAGAGAGTTGTTGCAGAAGGAGCCGGCGCTGCAGGTGTGGCGGCAATCATGAAAAATAAAAATATATTTTCTGGTAAAAGAGTAGGAACAGTAATTTGTGGGGGCAACATAGATGCCAGATTATTTGCCAGCATACTAAACCGAAAGCTTTTAATGGATGGCCGGATGACCAAAGTAAGGATCGATATAATTGATGAACCTGGAATGCTTGCTAGAATTTCAAACTTAATTGCCAAGTATGGAGGTAACATCATAGAAATCTATCACCAAAGAATGTTTAATGACGTTCCAGTTAAGAATGCAAAAATTGATGCCATCATCGAAGCGTTAAGTGTAGAACATATCACCTCGATAATTAAGGCATTAAGGAACGATGGGTTTCAAGTTACAGAAATCATGGAAAAATCCTAAAACTTCTAATTGTTTGACATATATTCACATTTATTTATTTTTAAGACATGAAACTAAAGGATATTGTTTTTAAATCAAGAAAAGTTAATAGAGCTTTTGCATGGGCGGCTCATATTTTCACTGCATCCGGACTTATTTTCGGTTTTCTGGGTTTAATAGCAATACTAAATGGTGAACAAACTTTAGCATTTTTATTTATGGGGTTAGCTTTGATAATTGACGGCGTTGATGGCACTCTAGCCAGATACGTTAACGTAGAAGAAGCACTTCCAGAGGTCGACGGGAGTACTTTAGACAACGTCATCGATATGTTTAACTACTCAATACTTCCTGTATTGATGATTTATTGGTTCTCAATGGTTCCATATAATCTTGTCAACCTTACTTGCATCGCTATTTTGTTGGCTAGTTGTTACACCTTTTCAGATAAAAACATGAAGACATCTGATTATTATTTCAAAGGCTTTTCTGCACTATGGAACTTGTTAGTGTTCTTTCTTTTTATTTTAGACCTTGGGCTATGGTTTAATTTCATAGCTATATGCACCTGTTTGGTACTAACGTTTATCCCAATTAAGATAATTCACCCCTTAAGAGTGAAGGAATTACGAAACTCTTCATTATTAATGCTTGGGGTATGGTCCGTAAGCGCAGTTTTTCTTATCTTAAATAAGCACGGCTATTTATTACACGACTTTCATGCAATATTTTTCGGAATATGGTTAATGAGCACGGCTTACTTTGTGTGGATCTCCCTGAGGAGATCCTTTAAACAAAATAGATAGTTAAGACCCAACTTGACTTAAATATTTTTCGAGCCTCTCTTTAGATTTTTTCGGAACTTTTTTTCCTTTTAAAAAATCAGACGGATCAACAGAATCGCCGACTTGGATTAGAGCAACCATACCGTTTGCGTAGTGTGGTGTGCACCGAATCCCATATAGACCTTCGACCTCTACCGTGTAAGTAAATTTCTTATTGATTTTACTCTTGAACTTTTTAGCTCCCTCAGGGATTAATCCCTTTATCGACGCGGCCATGTGCCCTTTATCAGTAGGCAGAAAAATGATATTGTCACCTTTTTGAGCTTTAATAAATGAAGGCTCAAATACCATTTTTCCTTCTTCACCTTTATTTAGCATTTTTACTTCAATGTCTGCTGCCCAAATAGCCCCGGTTACAAAAAAACTAGCTAACAATGTTAACGTTAATGGTAAAAATCTCATAATATCCTCCTATACGAGTTGTGGTCCCCACGCAGTAAAATGGAGTAAATTTTTCTTGTGTCAACTAAAAATATCTAAAAATTCTAGGACATTATTTTTAATTAGACTTCAGATTTTTTTGTCGTCGTATAAAGATAAAACTCTGGACGCAAAAATATACATAAACAGACCCCGTAATCAGCAGCATGAGCTTTGATAATCCGGCATAATAATTAGTAAACATTCCTCTAAAGAAGTCGAGGCCGCCCAAGAAAGCGATGATACCTATCAATACCGCTATATGCATTAAAGCTTTTCTAAATGTCGGCTTGATCATTGATATAAATCCAATAAGCACTAGTGGAAACCCAAAGAAGGCAGGTATCATAGAGGTTATAGAGGAACTTCCTGAAACTGATGATATGGAAAAAGCCCAGAGGACCATAAACAGACCATAAATTGTTGTTAGTAATTCAATAGATAATGAGAAGACCCTAAAACCTCCATTGTCATGTGAATTTTCTGACATCTAATTTCCTCCTGTGTGTATTTTTAAATGTTCTAAATCACAGATATCTAGGCATTTGATATTCGTTGATTCAAGAACAACTTTGGGCGCCTTACCTGCCAGCCTAGCTTCTTCCCATCTTGCTGCACAAAGACACCAGCGATCTCCATCCTTTAAGCCCTCAAATTGATATTCTGGTCTAGGTGTCGATAAATCATTTCCTCTATCTTTTGAAAACTCAAGAAAGTCTGTTGTCATTATTGCGCAGACCGTATGACTGCCTCCGTCTCTAGGATCCCAACTACAACAACCATCTCTCAAAAACCCAGTTAATGGGTCAGTGGAACAAGGTTCAAGAGTTGTACCAATTACATTTAATTGTGATTTTCTGGGATCAAAGTAATCTTTTTCATCAAACATATTTTATACTCCTTAAAAACCAATTTAACGTTGTTTGTTGACCGACGTCATATAATTAGAGCAATCTCAATTTATATCTAGCTAAGCGGGATACTATTATCATTTTTCTTATTTTGATACTCATTGGACAAGCTATCATAGATTGAAGATATCCGTTCCGCTCTCTCCAATAAATTATCCTTGCTTTCTGGCTCTAGTTTGCTGATAAGCTCCTTTATTGCATAACATTTCCAAAAATAATTTTCTTTATTATATTTTCCATCAGATCTCCCAAACACTTCAGATAGAATGTCCAAATCATGCGATATGTTAAATGTCTTCTTTGTCTCTTGATAATTGAAGAAATAATAAATGATGTCAAACCCTGCCCAAGTAATCGCTGATAAACACATCGGACAAGGCTCATGAGTTGATAAAAATATGAGATCATCTGTGGACCTATTTTTGTTTTCAGCAAAAAATTTGTTTAGCGTAGATATTTCTCCATGGAAAAGAGGATTTTCTGTTTCTTGGTTCACTCCTATGGTGAGGGTTGCATAGTCATTTTTAGTCAGAATTGCTCCGCCAAACACCTTATTACCCCTTGCCACACTCTCTATTGTTTCTGGTATTATTTCTTCTTCTATAACCTTTAAAGCTATTTCTAATAACTGTTTCACATTGGTACGCCCACGTAATTCTCAGCAAAATGGGCTTGCGCAAATTTAGAGTGAGAAAGGTACTCTAATTCACTTATTTTTATTTTCCTATCGAATTCTTTAGTTTCAGGAAACTCATGCATCAAAGTAGTCATCCACCAACTAAACCTTACTGCTTTCCATATTCTATTCAAAGCCGTTTTAGAGTAGTTAAACAATTTCTTATCACCCTCTCCTCTATAAAAGGATATAAGACCTTGAGATAAATAATACACATCTGACACCGCTAGGTTTAAACCCTTAGCTCCAGTTGGAGGCACAATGTGAGCAGCGTCTCCTACAAGAAAGAGATTCCCGTATTGAAGCGGCTCGACAACGAAACTCCTCAACGGAGCGATAGATTTCTCAATTGAAGGACCAGTCCTTAAATTATCCTTTGAATTCTCGGGCAGTCGTTTAATTAGTTCCTTCCAAAAATAATCATCCGAATAGTCCTCTGCTCTAGTATTCACATCACACTGAAGATAGTATCTTGATAGATTATTATTCCTCATCGAGCATAAAGCAAATCCATCACTAGTGTTGGCATAAATCAATTCATCACTGACGGGAGGGGTTTCAGACAAAATACCTAACCAGCCGAATGGATATATTCTTTCATACTCTTTTCTTTGGTTTAAAGGTATGCGTTGTCTGCTAACGCCATGAAATCCATCACAGCCTACAATAAAATCGGACACAATTTTATTTTCTTTCCCCATTTCATCTGAAAATATTACCTCCGTCTTTGAAGACTTTGGGTCGATTATATTTACGTTTTTTACTTGGAAAAAGATATTAGCCTCTCTTTCCTCTTGCTTTTGATATATATCTTTTGTTACTTCAGTTTGTCCAAAAATTGTAACGCTTTTTCCCACGGTCTCTGAAAAAGAAACTCTGAAACCTTTATTTTCTGAAGACAGATAAGTACCTTCATGAACGAACCCATCAATATCTATTCTTTCACCCACACCAGCTTGCTTCAATATTTCTACGGTCCCGCTCTCCAGAACACCTGCTCTTATTCTTGATAATACATGGCTTTTAGTGTGTTTCTCTAGAACGATGGTTTCTATACCCTCATTCATAAGCAACTGGGATAATAATAGGCCCGATGGACCACCACCTATAATCGTTACTTGTGTTTTAAAATTTACCATAATTTAAAAAGCGAAGGAGGCTGTTAAGCCTCCTTCGGTGACTGACGATTTAGTGCCAGACCCCCTTTTGCCCCTCGAAAATTTTTGTCGAGAGGGTGTCTATGTCTGCCACTATCATCGAATAATCACTAGACATTGGACCACCTCCTTTCAGTTGTTAAACTCTAATGTATAATGTAAGATATTTTGTATTCTTCTCAAACTATAAAATTCATAATTGACTCAAAGACCAGAAATAACAGTTTTAGGAAACAATATAGCCTATTGGGTGAGTCGAGATGTCTATTGAAAAAGCTCTGATTGATGCCGTAATGAAGGTCTACCAAAGCAAGGGTGTTGGGAAATTTTTTTCAATCAATTTTTTGGAGGAATATGATAATGAATTTGTTTTTAAAGTGTGCTTTCCTCCTGATTGTTTAAACCCTCAAGGAAATGTACAGGGCGGAATGATTACGAGTGTACTAGATGATTGTACTGCACTATGTGTTTTGTTTTCTACTAAAGGCAAAAGATTTCCTAACACAACGGACTTCCACACAACATTCCATCGGCCATTGTCGCTAGAGCCTGCAATAATAAAGGCATCCGTCTTGAAAATAGGCAAAAATATCGTTTCGGTAGAAGGTAAGGTTTTTAAAGAAAAGAATAAATTGGTAGCTTCCTGTCTTCATACAGGGTTCCTTTTCGATACGCACGGGATGAATAAATAGTTTTTAGTAATCTATTTGGGTAACGTGATATTCATATTTACGAGAATAACACCAATAACTATTAGAACTAATCCTATCAGAGACAAAGAGTTGAGAGATTGATTGAAAGCGAAATACGATACTAAGGCCAAAGTAAAAATTCCTAATCCACTCCAAGTAGCATACATGATCGCAATAGGAATAAAGTTCACAACAATTGACAAAAAGTAAAAAGAAATACCGTAGAGTAACACTAGAGATATAGTAGCTTTTGCGTTTGTAAAGTTTTGAGACGCGGGTAACAAAAGAGTACCACACACCTCAAAGACAATTGCAGCTAAAAGGCAGAGATATGCCGTCATTGGTTGCATTTTTTATAAACTTTTTCCATATATTTTGCTTTCTAGCATAGGCAAAAACCTTTTACCATCCTCATTCTGGGGATCGATCTCAGTGAGCCTCTTGTATGATTTATACGCTTCAAGAAAATCGCTATTGTGAATATGAATAAGCCCAGAACCAGATATTGCTCCAAAGTGACGAGGCTGTCTTTTGAGCACTTCCTCAATATCTTTAAGTGATCCATAGAAATCACCCAATAAAAATTTCACCGTTGCCCTCTTATTCCATCCTTCTACATAATCGGGATCTAGTTCAATTATTTCGCTAAACGCTATCTTTGCTTTTTCTAGTTTTCCAGCATTGAATAAGTCTAATGCTTCATCGATCTTGCTCTTATTTGTTTTATCGATATACCCTTCTAACCACAAACTCCAAATTTCTCTTCTTATAAGCCCTGCATTAGAGGAGCTTGGTGAATATGCTAATTGATCAAGCAGTATTTCTATTCTTTTTTTCTCTTTGGATGAGAGAGAAAGTGATGTAATCAAAAAGGTAAAGCAGATTGCAAAGCAACAGATATATATAAGTTTTTTTACCATTGAAACGTAGATGCCAATTGATCTCTTCTGTAGACTTAGCGTAATATTCTTTTTTTCAAGCCAGAATTTAAAAACTCTATCAAATGTTTACATTTAACTTTAGCTGAGTTAATTATACCCACTTTCGGAAGCTAAAATAAAGATACTAACTTTAGAGAAAATGAAAAGATCTATCAAAAATATCGTTCTCATAGCGGGAGGTGTAGGCGGAGCAAAATTAGCAGAGGGACTACATTCCATAAAAGATATAAATCTCGCTATCATTGGTAACATTGCAGATGATGATGAGTTCCATGGGCTAAGAGTTTCTCCAGATATAGATACCTTAACGTATACACTTTCAGGAATGGTGAACCCAAAGCAAGGATGGGGAGTAAAGAATGACGACTATAAAACGTTATCAATGTTAAATAAATTGGGCGAAGAAACCTGGATGTCTTTAGGTGATCTCGACTTTGGTCTTCATATTTACAGACACCTTAGACTATTAAAAGATCATCGTCCAACAATTATCGCTAATGAGATCGCTAAAAAACTGGGGATAACGGCTGATATAATCTTACCGACTGACGACAAGATTAGAACTGAGGTGCAAACTGAGTCGGGCTGGATATCATTTCAGGAATATTTTGTCAAAAAACGGTGTTCACCAAAAATTATAAAGCTAAAGTACACCGGAATTAAATCAGCCAAAATTACCAAAGAGGCAAAAAAAGCACTCCTTAACGCTGAACTAATAATTATTGCTCCGTCAAATCCTTTAGTAAGCATAAAACCAATACTTGAAATACCCGGATTTAAATCGATCATTCAAAAAAACAATAAAAAGGTGATAGCAATAAGTCCGCTGATCCAAGGAAAAGCTGTAAAAGGACCTACATCTAAAATGCTAAAACAATTAGGTTTCAAGCCAAATGCATTTTCTTGTATGCAGATTTACAAAGACATTTGCAAATCATTCATTCTCGATAGGTCCGATATAGACCTTAAGAAACAATTTGTCTCACTAAATCAAAAACCTATATTTACCGATACTCTGATGACCTCTCTTGTAGACAAGAAAAGGCTAGCTAAGTTCATAATTAACCAACCTATTGATTGATTTTTAAAAAAACTTTAGAACTTTTTTTTAAAAGGTTAATTACAGATCTTGATCTATAAGTAGTATAATCGCAGATTAAGGTAGCTATTAAAGAAAATGTCCAATTCAACGTTAAATTTAAATATAATCCCGCATATTCCTGACATTGATAAGGGTGATAACATTAGTGACATCCTAATTTCTGTTTTAAACAAATCATCTATACGTCTGAAAGAGTTTGACGTTATTTGTATAGCACATAAAATATTTTCAAAAGCTGAGGGATGCATAATAAAATTAACAGAAATTTCTCCCTCCAGAAAAGCAATCGAACTCGGGAAAAGCCTTAACAAGGACCCAAGAAAGATCGAAGTCGTATTACAAGAGAGTAACAATATTATTCGCTCTTTTAAAAGACAGGAACAAAATGAAGGAACTCTCATTTGCGAGCATAAACTTGGATTTATCTGCGCTAATGCAGGAGTTGACGAGTCTAATATAGCAGGTCAGGAAACAGTAATAACCGTTCCAAAAAATCCTGACCTTAGTGTGCAAGTTTTAAGAGATAAACTAAAAAATTACTTTGATTTGGAGAATTTAGGGATAGTTATGAGCGATACCTTTGGAAGGCCATGGAGGATTGGACAGGTCAATGTCGCTATTGGTATCGCAGGACTACCCGCGACAAAAAAAGAGCAGGGAACTAGAGATGCTTGGGGAAATCAATTATTCGTGACAGAACCAGCTTTTTGTGATGAAATAGCAGCATCTTCAGGGCTTCTAATGAGTAAAGCAGGGAAATGTCCTGCAATTTTATTAAGAGGACTTAGCTGGAGTAGCAAGCATGGCTCTGCAAATGACATTCTACGGAAACAAAATGAGGATATGTTTAGATGAAGTTATCAATTATTGGAGGAACTGGGCCTCAAGGGAAAGGCCTCGCTCTTAGATTTGCTAAGACAGGTTTTCAAGTTGCTTTGGGGTCACGTGATGAATCCAGAGCTATCGAAGTCGCAGATAGTTTATCATCAAAAAATCCAAACCTCGCGGGGTCGATAATTGGGCTATCGAATAGCGAAGCAGTAGCATTCACAGACAAGTTTGTAATATTTTCAGTGCCTTGGACTGGTCACAATAATACACTTTCTGAAATCAAAGGAATGCTAGCGGATAAGGTACTTGTTGACATAGTAGTTCCGTTAGAAGATGGAAACCCTAGAAAAGTAGCTATGCCCCCTGAAGGCTCAGCTACAGAAGCGGCCCAAGCCATATTAGGACCTGACATTCCAGTAGTTGGCGCTCTTCATAATGTTTCCGCGAATACACTTAATCACCTAGAGAAAAAAATTAATTGTGATATCTTGGTATGTGGAAACAATTTGGATGCTAGGTTAGAAACTATAGAGCTGTTAAAAAATTTAGAAGTCCAAGCTTATAATGCAGGTGATGCAACATCAGCGAGATGTTTAGAGGCTATAACGCCTATATTGATAAGAATAAATATGTCCAAAGCGGTGCCTTTTTCACATGCAGGAATAAAAATTTGGCCACCAGAGGAATAAAATAAGGAGGAAGATATGGAATTTGCAATTTGTTTTAAAGGGTTTGTTCAACCAGATCGAGCAAAAGCGCTGGTTAGATTGGCAGAAAGCGCTGGCTTCACATATTGCTGGTTCTACGATAGCCATATACTTTGGAGAGAAAGCTTTGCTCAAATGGCTATGTGTATGGAACACACAAAAAAAATGAGGTTTGGACCGTGTGTAACCAATCCCAATACTAGAGACTGGTCTTTAGCGGCATCAATGTTTGGCTCACTTGCTCTACAATCCAATGGACGATTTGATATTGGTGTTGGAAGAGGCGATAGCGCTGTTCGCGTAATGGGAAAAAAACCTGCTAACCTAGCACGAATGGAAGAATTTATTTTAAAAGTTAAGGCAATGGTTAAGGGGGATGAAGTCCAGTATGGTGATGTTCCAAACCCAATCCAATTCCCATGGGCAGAAGGATATGATTTACCAGTCTGGGTAGCTGCATATGGGCCAAAGGCTCTTACATCTGCGGGAAAAGTTGGAGATGGTTTAGTGCTTCAAATTGCTTCTCCAACCGTTTGCAAGTGGCTCAGAGATCAAGCGGTAAAGGCGGGAGAAGAACACGGACGTGATATGTCAGACTACAAGGTAATGGTGGCCGCACCCGCTTACTTTGGAGACAGAGCGGAAAGTATTGAAAAAGTAAAGTGGTTCCCCGCCATGGTTGGAAATCACGTAGCTGATATAGTTGAGAAGTATGGTGAGGATAGTAAAGACATTCCCAACAGCCTTACGGACTACATTAAAGATCGCCGAGGCTATGATTACTCTAAGCATGGCCAGAGCGACAATCCCTATTTAGAGTTTATCACAGATGAAATAGTTGAAGAGTTTTGTGTTTTGGGAACTGCTGAACAACATGTAAAAAAACTTAAAACATTAAAAGATCTAGGAGTAACCCAATTCAATATTTATCTGGATAGTGGAGACGAAGAGAGAATTATCGCAGAATACGGTGAAAATGTTATACCAGCTTTTTCATAAGATGCCTCAGTTATTATAAAAAAGACTTTTTTCTATTTTTTAGCTATAAAAAACTACATTTCAAATATAGCTCAGGAAATATTTTAGGTTAATTAGCTCTTGATAAAAAAAATATCAGTAGAGGCATCGGAGGTTTGGGGACATGGGGCAATGCTCCTTTTCTCCTTGTGTGTATCAGTTTCTTATATTTTAGGAGCCATGGTCGCAAATGATATAGAACCAGGAGCCATAACAGCAGCAAGGTTTTTGATAGGGGCAATTGTAATGGGAACATTATTATTTTTTTCAAAAAACCTTAAGAAAGAGGATTTCAAAAAACCATGGCGATTTTTCATTCTCGGATTAAGTATAGTTATCTATTTTGTATTAATGTTCGAAGCATTAAAAACAGCTTCTTCTCTATCACTAGCTGTAGTCTTTACGCTTACCCCTTTTATTGCACTTTTTTTTGAATATTTTTTAAAGAAAAAAGTGACACTCAAGGCGTTCCTTGCGATTTCTCTTGGAGCAATGGGAGCAATTTGGGTAATTTTTGAAGGTAATCTAGAAAACCTTTTAGCATTAAAAATAGGTTATGGCGAACTACTCTTTTTTTGGGGGTGTGTCGGACACGCTCTATATGCTATTCTAATCCCTGTTCTCAACAAAGGTGAAAATGCAGCATCGCAAACCTTAGGAACTTTAAGTGCTGGATTCCTACTACTTATTTTAATTTTTACTAATGATGTTTTAGAAACAAATTGGCTTAGCCTATCTCCATTGATCTGGATAACTATAATTTACTTGGCAACTATTGCGACAGCTTTTACTTTTTTCTTAATCCAGTTTGCAGCGAAAAGAATAAGCGCTTCAAAAGTAATGGCCTACACCTATGCTGTTCCTTTTTGGGTGGCATTAGGTGAGATGATTATTAACACTAGCTTTCCAAATACAAGCATAATTTTTGGAGGCTTGATAATTGCCTTTGCATTATTAGTGCTAATTAGTGATAATGCAAAAGCGAAGATATAAAATTTGTTAAGAGGATCGAATGTCAACACCAGCAGCTAATTTAAAAATAAACTCATCTCGTCTTTGGGACTCCCTAATGGAGATGGCAAAAATAGGTCCCGGTGTCGCAGGTGGAAACAACAGACAAACACTCACGGACGAAGACGCAGAAGGACGAGAGTTGTTCCAAAAGTGGTGTGATAAAGAAAATTTGGAAATGGGTATTGACAAAATGGGAACAATGTTCGCTCGACGTGAAGGAACAGACCCAAATGCTTTACCTGTTTACGTTGGAAGCCATCTTGATACCCAACCAACTGGCGGTAAGTATGACGGAGTTTTAGGAGTTCTGGGTGGGTTGGAGATAATAAGAACACTCAATGAACTTGATATAAAAACAAAGCATCCAATTGTAGTCGTAAATTTTACAAATGAAGAAGGAACTCGCTTTGCTCCTCCAATGATGGCATCGGGAGTTTTTGCAGGAGTACATGAACTCCGATGGGCTTATGATAGAAAGGATGCAGCAGGAAAAACGTTTGGAGAAGAAATCAATCGCATCGGATGGATTGGTGACGAAGAAGTAGGGTCACGAAAAATGCATGCTTTTTTTGAACTACACATAGAGCAAGGTCCAATATTAGAGGCTGAAAATAAAGATATTGGCGTTGTGACCCATGGACAAGGGCTAAATTGGATACAAGTAACTCTTAAAGGTCGAGAAAGTCATACGGGATCAACCCCCATGCCGATGCGTAAAAATGCCGGTCTTGGTATGGCTAGGATTACAGAGCTAGTTCAAGAGATCGCTATGAGTCACCAACCATCTGCAGTTGGTGGAATAGGTCAATGCGATGTGTTTCCTAATAGTAGAAACATAATACCTGGGAAAGTGGTGTTTACTATAGATTTTAGATCTCCATCATTTGACGTCCAGGATGATATGGAAAAACGTTTATATGAAGGAGCTAAAAAAATTGCTTCTGATTTGGAATTGACTGTGGAATTTGAAAAGGTTGGGCATTTTGACCCCGTGACCTTTGATGAAGGATGTGTAGACAAAGTTAGAAGAGCCGCTGAGAGATTAGGGTATTCACATAAAAATATTATATCGGGAGCGGGGCATGACGCTTGTTGGATAAATAAAGTAGCGCCAACGGCCATGATAATGTGCCCGTGTATTGACGGTTTGAGCCACAATGAAGCAGAAGAGATATCCGAAAAGTGGGCTTCAGCAGGTGCCGATGTTTTATTGCATGCAGTATTAGAAGCTGCAGAAATAGTTTAATTGGGAGGGTAAAATGACTAAAGTAATAAAAGGTGGAACCATTGTAACAGCTGACAGAGAGTGGAAAGCTGATGTATTAATAGAAAATGAAAAAATAAAGCAGATTGGGGAAAATCTAAAGGGGGATGAAACCATTGACGCCGAAGGCGCTTATGTGATCCCCGGCGGAATAGACCCACATACGCACCTTGAGATGCCATTTATGGGGACCACCGCCGCCGAGACTTTTGAAACAGGCACCTGGGCAGCCGCAGTCGGCGGAACAACTATGTTAGTAGACTTCTGTCTTCCCGGTGAGGATGGCAGTTTGGTCAATGCAGTAAAGGAGTGGCATAGAAAATCAGAGCCTCAAATTTGTTCTGACATCGGTTATCACATGGCAGTTACAGGTTGGTCTGAACAGATTTTTGATGATATGCCAAAGGTAGTTGAGATGGGAGTAAATTCCTTCAAGCATTTTATGGCTTATAAAGGAGCCCTAATGATTGAAGATGATGAAATGTTTGCGTCTTTCAAAAGATGTGCAGCTATCGGCGCTCTGCCCATGGTTCACGCAGAAAATGGTGATATTGTTGCCGAGCTTCAACAAAAATATCTGCAAGAAGGAGTAACTGGTCCTGAAGGACACGCATACTCAAGACCCCCAGAGGTAGAAGGTGAGGCAGCTAATAGAGCAATAATGATAGCAGATGCCGCGGGAGTACCGTTGTATGTTGTTCACGTATCTTGTGAGCAGGCTCATGAAGCTATTAGAAGAGCTAGGCAAAAAGGTATTAGAGTTTTTGGTGAACCCCTTATTCAATTTCTAACTTTGGATGAGAGCGAATACTTTAATAAAGATTGGGAACATGCCGCTAGACGTGTGATGTCACCTCCCTTTAGAGACAAATCTCATCAGGACGGATTGTGGGCTGGTCTTCAGTCTGGGTCTCTGCAAGTTGTCGCTACAGACCATGCCGCGTTTTCGACAGAACAAAAAAGAATGGGAGTAAATGACTTCACTAAGATTCCAAATGGTAGTAACGGGCTTGAGGAAAGGTTATCAGTGCTTTGGACAGAGGGCGTAGAAACGGGGCGTCTAACCCGACAGGAGTTTGTTGCAATTACTTCAAGTAATATTGCTAAAATTCTAAACATTTATCCAAAAAAAGGAGCAATTTTAGAAGGAGCAGATGCAGATCTTGTTGTTTGGGACCCAAAGATTTCTAAAACAATTTCGACAAGCACCCATAAATCAATTTTAGACTATAATGTTTTCGAAGGATTCAAAGTCACAGCACAACCAAGATACACATTATCTAGAGGTGATGTAATATGGGCATGGGGCAAGAACTCTAGTCCACAACCAGGAAGGGGTAGATTCGTCCCAAGACCTGCTTTCCCAGCATTACATAGTGCTGTATCAAAATGGAAGGCACTAAATACACCAAGAAAAATAGAACGTGATCCTTTAAATATACCATCTGGGGTATAAAAGCCACACGAAGGAAAACTTATGATAAGCGTATCCGATGTTAGCCTAACATTTGAAACAAATGACGGTCCCGTAAATGCGTTAAAGAATGTATCTTTGGAAGTTAATGAAGGAGATTTTGTATCCTTCATTGGACCATCTGGATGTGGGAAAACAACTCTTCTTAGAGTTATTGCAGCACTTGAGATCCCTACTGAAGGTAGGGTGACTGTAAATAAAATGACACCTGATGAAGCTCGAAAAGCCAGAGAATATGGGTATGTGTTTCAGGCAGCAGGTTTATACCCCTGGAGAACAGTAAGTGGAAACATCAAACTACCCTTGGAGATTATGGGGTACTCCACCAGTGAGAAAAAAGACCGAACTCGAAAAGTAATAGACTTAGTAGAATTAAATGGGTTCGAAAAAAAGTTCCCTTGGCAGTTGTCTGGCGGAATGCAACAACGGGCGTCTATTGCGAGAGCTTTGGCATTTGACGCCAATATCCTATTAATGGATGAACCTTTTGGAGCTCTTGACGAAATTGTTAGAGATAGATTGAACGGAGAGCTTTTAAATTTATGGGCTAGAACCCGCAAAACTATATGTTTTGTGACGCATTCAATTCCAGAAGCAGTTTTCTTATCAACAAAAATTGTTGTTATGTCTCCCAGACCAGGAAGAATTACCGACATAATAGAAAGTCCACTACCAAAAAATCGTGATTTAAACATTCGAGACAGCCAAGAATTTATTAAAATAGCTCAACGAGTAAGAGAAGGTTTAAAGGCAGGACATACCGAAGATGTTATTTAAAGGGATTTATGGGAATGAAATCATCGTATCTTAGTTATAAACTCATTCCCGTTACTACAATAGTGCTCCTTATTGGGGTTTTTTGGTATCTGGTAGCGATACCAATGAACTCCGAAAAAGTTTCAAGACAATTCAAAGATCTTCCGACTAGTGAGCATGTAATTAAGTGCTGGAGCCTTAAAAAACCAAAGCTCCCTACGCCTCATCAAATTATTACAGAAATGGTGAATACTACATTTTTCAAGAAAATTAACTCAAAACGTTCACTTGTTTACCACGGTTGGATTACTCTACAGGCTACACTGGCAGGCTTTTTTCTAGGAACTCTTTTTGGAATTCTACTAGCTTTAGGAATAGTACATAATAAAGCGATGGATCTAAGTGTTATGCCCTGGGTAATTGCGAGTCAAACTATACCCATTCTTGCTATAGCACCAATGATTATTGTTGTTATGAACTCGGTTGGAGTGACAGGTTTATTGCCAAAAGCTATTATTTCCATGTATCTCTCTTTTTTTCCTGTAGTTGTAGGCATGGTAAAAGGTCTTAGATCACCAGACCAGATTCAACTAGATCAAATGAAAACCTGGTCTGCATCCTCGAACCAAATTTTATGGTACTTAAGATTTCCATCATCCTTGCCATTTCTTTTTGCTTCATTGAAGGTCGGAGTAGCTGCTTCTCTGGTTGGGGCTATAGTGGGAGAACTTCCCTCAGGTGCTATTTCTGGTTTGGGTGCTAGGATGCTGGCTGGCACCTATTATGGCCAGACAATTATGATTTGGAGTGCACTATTTGCCGCAGCATTTTTGGCTGCTTTTTTAGTGTTTACAATAGATTTTTTACAAAAAATCACTCTTAAAAGAATGGCTATAATAAGATGAATATTTATTTGCTTATGTTCTTTATAATATGGATTGGAGGATGGTGGCTTAACGTTAGAATATCCAAATTTGAAACTTTCAATTTGGCAAAGTTTATAGTCCCGTCTTTATTTGGGGTAGTATTTCTATTTATGTGGGAGTTGATTGTAATTGGGCTAACCATAAACCCTGTGTTGTTACCCGCTCCGACTGCCATAGCTTCAAAATTTTCTAGTTCTTTAGATATTTTATGGATTGATTTTGTTCAAACCTTGGTGAAAGGAGCCCTGTCCGGATACATATTAGGCTGCGGCTCTGCTTTTCTCACTGCTATTGCAATTGATAAGTTTAATTTTCTTAAAAGAGGCCTTTTGCCATTAGGTAATTTTATTTCAGCACTACCAATTGTAGGAATGGCACCAATCTTTGTGATGTGGTTTGGATTCGATTGGCAATCGAAATGCGCCATTGTCGTAGTAATGGTTTATTTCCCAATGCTTGTAAATAGTGTGCAAGGATTAGAACTGATAGACCCAAGTCGACAAGACCTTATGAGAACATATAATGCATCCTACACTCAAACACTATTCAAGCTCCGTTTACCCTCTGCATTGCCCTTTATCTTTAATGGCTTGAAAATATGTTCCACACTTGCATTAATCGGCGCAATTGTTGCTGAGTTTTTTGGATCTCCGATTAAAGGGATGGGGTTTCGAATATCCTCTGAAGTAGGTCGTTTTGCTTTGGACATGGTGTGGGCAGAAATTTTTGTCGCGGGAATGGCTGGCTGTCTTTTTTATGGGGTAATTGCGTTAATTGAAAGGCGCACAACTTTTTGGCATCCCAGCCAACAAAAATAACGTTGCGTATCAATTGAATTTGATTAACAATAAAAAAAACACAAAGAGGGAAAAAAATGAAGAAGATTCTATCTGTATTGACCTGTGCTTTTATATTGAGCGCGTCAGCTGTTTTTTCTGCTGACAAGGTCACAATTCAGTTAAAATGGGTTACTCAAGCCCAATTTGCTGGATATTATGTAGCAAAAGATAAAGGCTTTTACGATGCTGAGGGCCTAGATGTAACTATTAAACCAGGTGGACCGGATATTGCTCCTGCACAAGTTTTAGCAGGTGGCGGAGCCGATGTTATGGTTGACTGGATGCCATCAGCTCTAGCAGCAAGAGAAAAAGGACTTCCACTAGTAAACATAGCCCAACCTTTTAAAAGCTCAGGTATGATGCTTACTTGTCGGAAAGATATGGGCGTAAATACTACTGCTGATCTTAAAGGAAAGACATTGGGGGTTTGGTTCTATGGAAACGAATATCCCTTTCTCAGCTGGATGAGCAGATTAGGCTTAAAAACCGACGGTAGTTCAAATGGCGTTACTGTTTTAAAGCAAGGCTGGGGTGTCGAGCCTTTAACGGAAGGTCAGGCAGCATGTGTTTCTACTATGTCCTATAATGAATATTGGGTTGTAAGAGATGCCGGATACTCTCCTGAACAGCTAACTGTTTTCAAGTACCAGGCAGAAGGCGCTGCAACTCTTGAGGACGGGTTATATGTGCATGAGAAAAACCTTAGCGACGCTTCGTTCAAAGACAAAATGGTAAGATTTGTTCGAGCATCCATGAAAGGTTGGAAGTACGCTGAAGCAAACCCTAAAGAGGCTGCGATGATTATTCTAGACAATGATGATGCTGGTGTGCAAACCGAGAAACATCAAGTCAGAATGATGGGCGAAATTGCAAAGCTTACAGCTGGATCTAATGGTTCACTTGATCCTGCAGATTACGAAAGGACGGTAAAGGTATTGATGTCCGGTGATTCTGATCCTGTTATTACAAAGAAACCATCAGGTGCGTGGACTAACGAAATTACAAACGCAGCTTTGAAGTAGTCTTATTTACATAGCATTTGTTTTGAAAAGGCGGAAAATCATCCGCCTTTTCTTATAAAGAAAAAGATAATGAATAAGAATATCTCTCTAAAAGAATGGCAAAGCCGAGCACAGAAGGTACTTCCGGGTGCCGGTTTCGGCAATTTTGACCCTAGCATCAGTCTTAAAAGAGGTTTAGGTTCACGTGTATGGGATGAAGATAACAAAGAATATATCGATTTTTTAATTGGTTCAGGGCCAATGATACTGGGCCATGGAAATGAAGAAGTATTAGATGCTATACGAGCGCAACTCAGTGAAGGTCTTACTTTTTTCACCAATAATTCAAAAGGGGTTGAGTTAGCAGAAGAAATTTGTAACGCAGTGAAATGTGCCGAGCAGATTAGATTTGTAAGCTCTGGTGGTGAAGCTGATATGTATGCGATGCGATTGGCAAGAGCACATACTGGTAGAAATAAAATCCTCAAGTTTGAAGGAGGATATCATGGGATGAGTGGAGACTCGTTAATGAGCCTTGCACCTAACAAAATGGCAAATTTTCCGTTAGCAGTGCCGGATTCAGCTGGAATTCCTGAAGCCGTTAGAGATGATATTTTGGTTGCACCATTCAACGATCTCCAAATCGCTAAAGAGATAATGAATGAGTATTCAGATCAAATTGCTGGGGTAATTGTAGAACCACTTCAAAGAATAATTCCGCCAATAAAAGGATTTTTAGAGCATCTAAGGGCTGAAACAAAAAGAATTGGCGCACTTTTAATTTTTGATGAAATAGTAACTGGTTTTAGGCTGGCCTACGGCGGGGCACAAGAGCTATACGGAGTAGTGCCTGATTTATGTACGCTTGGGAAGATCATTGGAGGTGGTTTACCTCTAGCAGCTATTGCCGGTGAAAAGGAAATTATGAACCATTTTGACAAAAATATTGTTGGTGAAGAGAAGTTTACTTTCCAAATCGGTACCCTTAGTGGAAACCCGTTGGCAGCGGTAGCTGGTTTAAAAACCATGGAGATACTTAGAAGAGATGGTGCTTATAATAGGATAAGAGAAAACGGGCATTTTTTAATTGATAGCATATCAAACCATCTTAAGAGTAATAATGTAGATTTTCAAATTGTTGGTGATCCAACACTTTTCGATATTATTTTTTCTGAAACACCTGTTATTAATTACCGTGATACAAAGAAAAATAAGGCTGAATATTCAAAAACATTTAATCAAATAGTTAGAGAACACGGAATACTCAAAGCCGATGCTAAACTTTACACACACCTTGCGCTTACTGAAGAAGACCTTCAGATAACTGATAGTGCATTTAAAAAAGCGGCTGAGGGCATTGCAGAAATATCCTAGTTTAAACAAGAACACATGATCCCTTGCCAGAGACATCTTTTTGATATTCCTGAAGACGTCGCATATTTAAATACTGCATACATGTCTCCCCTTTTGACCAGCGTCGTTAGTGCCATAGATAGTGGAAGTCGTTTAAAAGCCAATCCATGGAACCTCAAGATAAGCAATTTTTTTGATGATATTGAAGAGGCTCGGGATTTATTTTCAAGCCTTATGCATACAGTTGGAACCAATATAGCTATTATTCCCTCTGCTTCTTATGGTGTTCAAACTGCCACAAAAAATTTACAGATTTCAGCGGGCTCAAAAATACTTGTTCTAGCTGATCAGTTTCCATCTAATGTCTATCCGTGGCGACGTATCGCTGAGCAAAAAGGTGCTGAGATCAAAACCGTAAATGTCCCTGATGGTGAAGCAGCCACACATCATATAATCGACGCTTTAGATGAACGGGTTAGCGTTTGCGCAACTGCAAATGTATTATGGACAAATGGATCATTAATAGATTTAGAAAAAGTGAAAGCAAAATGCTTGGAATGTAAAACAGAACTTGTTGTTGACCTTACCCAATCAGCGGGCGCTTTCGATATAGACCTAAGTAAAATAGATCCTGCCTTTGCAATTGTAGCGAATTATAAGTGGATGCTTGGTCCCTACTCAACTGGATTTCTTTATGTTTCCCCTAAATTCCATAATGGGGAACCACTTGAAGAAGGTTGGATAACAAGAAAAAACAGTAAGGATTTTGCAAACCTCGTCGATTACCAGGATTATTATGAACCTGGAGCAATTAGGTATGATATGGGGCAACGATCAAATTTTTCTCTTATTCCCGGTGTACTAGAGGCACTCCGTCAAATACAGAAATGGGGTATACCCAACATTCAGAACACTCTCTATAACTCCAATCTAAATCTCTGTAGAAAGCTTAGCGATTTGGGGTTACAAATTCCAAGACCTGAAAATAGAGGGCCTCATTTTATAGGTGCAAAACTACCTTCTAAAGCTCCAAAAAATATTCTAGAAACTTTGGCAGAAAACAAAATATTTGTCTCTGAGAGAGGTGGCAATTTAAGAATTACACCTCACTTATGGAATAATTCAACTGATTTTGAACGTTTTACTGAAACGTTAAAGAAAATAATGTGAAAATAATTTTCATCGTTCCATATGCGTTTCCAAAATGCATCTTTGGTCATTATTTATCGGCGAGTTAACATATTTACTGACTCGGTGGGATTTTATTCTTTCCAATAAACTAGATGAGGAAACTTTTTGTTTATCTTTTAGCCAAAAAGATGTTTCCAGCCGATCTAAAAACATCGGTTGTCTGTGGTGAATATTAGTCAAACTTGGATGAGCATTAATCGTGACTATAGCTGCCCCAGAAGCATTTTTAATACCGGCTAAATAAAAAATTTCATTATCAGCATGAATGAATATTGGATGCTTTTCACCCCTAGAGTTTTTTTGCCACTCAAACCAACCATCCGCGACAAATATGCAAGTTTCATAATCCTTAAAACTCGGTTTAATATCCAAGCTTTCATATTTGGCATTTATTAAATTCATGGGCTTTTTTGCCCAAATGGGAGAATAGCCCCACTCTAAAAAATCTGGCCTCATCTCCTGATTAAAAATTAATGTACAGTGTGAGGGGGCAATATTGTAGGACGGTTCAATTAAAACATTATGAAAGTCTTTAACATCTGTAAAATTTGAAAGTACAAACCTTCCACACATTGTTACCCCTAATATTAATCTTTGACCATTTGTGTAAAAGAGAATAACAAAAAAGCAGAAAGAAAATAAATGAAAAATCTACAGGCAATTTTTTGGATGGTGGTTACTACATTGCTTTTTGCAATTGTTACGGGCATAGTAAGATATATTGGAAGTGATATTCCGGCGCCAGTTGCTGCATTTATTCGATACATAATTAGCACACTATTCTTTATTCCATTAATTGTAAAAATGTTCATTTTAGAACGAAATAGAAGCAATAGACGGGTTTATTGGTCTAGAGGTTTAGCTCACGGTTTTGGAGTTATTCTTTGGTTTTTTGCAATGGCAAGAATCCCAGTCTCTGAAGTTACGGCAATAGGCTATATAACTCCAATTTTTGTTTCAATAGCAGCATTTATTTTTTTAAAGGAACCCTTTTCTATTAATATTATTGGTGCATTAGCTATTTGTATGATAGGCATGATTATAATTATAAGACCTTCAACTAGTGGAATAGCAACAGGTCAGTTGTCTATGATAATAGCTACACTGTTTTTTGCTGCATCATATATATTGGCAAAAAAATTATCATCAACTGAGAGCACTTTGGAAATTCTTGTTGCACTGAATTTCATTGTGACCCTTACCTTAGCTCCATTTGCAATAGCTTTTTGGGTAACCCCAAGCCTTCAAGAGGTATTATTTTTGGCTATTGTGGCTTTGTTTGCAACTGCTGGACATTTCACAATGACAATGGCCTTAAAGCTGGCTCCTATTACAATCACTCAACCTATCTCCTATGTCCAAATAGTTTGGGCATCCGGTATAGGATTTATTTTCTTTGGAGAAACAATTAGCTTATGGTTCACTATAGGGGCTGCATTGATCATAGTATCATCATTGTATGTAACTTACACCTCCTCTGCCAATCAGAAAAGGATTTAAATAGTCTGACCACCAAAAACTAATCTTTGTATCAGTTAACATCGCTTTTATCATTAAGAAGGGTTATGATTAGTTGATGAAAAATTTTGATAAAATTCTTTATTCGGTTAATGGCAATATAGCCATACTTACTATAAATAGACCAGAAAGACGCAATGCTCTTGATGCAGAAACTTTAGAACAGATAAATATTTTACTGGATAGAGCAGAAAGTGATGAAAAGGTCCGGGTTATATTAATTACCGGTCAAGGCGATACCTTTTCTTCTGGATTTGATTTAAAAGATCAAATGGAAAAAGCCCCTAAAGGTAAGCAATGGAAGCCAATCCTTGAACTAGACCATCAAACTATCATGCGTTTTTGGAATAGCCCAAAGCCAACAATAGCGGCAGTAAAGGGAGCGTGTTTGGCCGGAGCATTTGAACTATCTCTTGCTTGTGATTTTACAATTTGTTCGAAAGACTCATTTTTCGGTGAGCCTGAGCTTAAGTTCGGAGCGGGAATAGTTACAATGCTATTGCCCTGGGTAATCGGAATGAAAGCTGCGAAAGCAATAATTCTATTAGGGAAAGACGATATACCATCATCGACAGCTTTAGAATTAGGAATTGTTACGGAGATAGCCGAAAATGATCAGGTATTGGAAAGGTCTTTGCAAATTGCGAAACACATCTCTGTTATTGATCCCACCTTAGTCAAAAAAACGAAAAAGGCTATTAACCAAAGTTTTGAGACTGCAGGAATTCATGAGTCTTTGGAGAATAGTCTTGAGATAGATTATCAGATAGAATCACAGGGATCACCGGACAAGAAAAAATTTATGGAGATAGCAAGAAAAGAAGGAATGCGAACAGCTATAAAGTTTAGAGACAAACGTTTTTCGATAAATGAATAATCCTATTTTACTAATAGTTGTAGCCCAAATGTTTGGTACTTCGTTATGGTTCAGCACTAATGGTGTATTGAAACAGATTGAACAAATATGGTCGCTTTCAACTAGTGATCTCGGTTTGTTAACAAATTCCGTTAATTTCGGTTTTATTGTCGGCACACTACTCTTTTCAGTTACCGGATTTGCAGATAAGTTTAAACCATCACGAATTGTAATGTTTTGCTGTTTCTTAGGGGCAACATTCAATGCTTTAATCGTGCTTGAAGAAATTTCTTTTACCTCTGTTATTTTTTCTCGATTAGTTGTTGGAATGGCGCTAGCAGGAATCTATCCAATTGGTATGAAACTGATTATTAGTTGGAACCCTCAAAAAGCATCCAACACGTTAGGGCTTCTTGTAGGAATGTTAGTGCTAGGTTCATCTTTACCTTATCTTATAAGAGCTTTAGGTATTTCATTTGATTGGCAATATACCGTTACACTCACTTCTGGGCTATGCTACATTGCGGGAGTTACAATATATCTCCTGGGTGACGGGCCTCATTTAGTAACAAACAAAAAACCTTCTTTTCGACTATTAGACCAATTCCGCGAACTGTTAAAAAACAGAAAATATATAGCTTCTGCAGTTGGCTATTTTGGACACATGTGGGAATTATATGCTTTCTGGACTTGTGTTCCAATTCTAACAGCAATAACAGTCTCACAGCATCAAATTCATAATCAAGAGTTTATCGTTTCATTATTAAGCTTCCTAATTATTGGCTTAGGTTTTATTGGTTGTGTTTTAGGTGGAATTTTAGCAAAATCTTTAAATAGCAGTAGAGTAGCATCACTATCGTTAACCTTAAGTCTATCCATTTGTTTAATTTATCCACTGCTAGGCAATCTTAACTTTTTTCTTGATCTAGTTTTACTGATGCTATGGGGATTTTTCGTTATTTCTGACTCCCCTCAATTTTCAGCAATTTCTGCAAGTGTTTGTCCACAACATTTAGTTGGGAGTGCTTTAACTGCTCAGAATTGTGTTGGGTTCTCGATAAGTATGATCACTGTTTTTTTAACCACTCACTTTTATGAATCTCTCGGTCTGTATTTTGTTTGGATCTTATTGCCTGGACCAATTGTAGGTTTGATATTCTTTTCTCGTCAATTTGGATTTTTAAGACTAAAAACGAGCTGAATATGTGAATAACACCGTTTATAGTGAGGTAAAATTTTCGCTATTAGTAAGTGCTTGTCTAAAATGCAATCTAAGGAAAGGGTCAAGGGTTGACAATTTTTTATCGAGAGTAGCTTTTGGGATGATTAATGTGGATGACTTTTCCATGGCCGTAGCAGTGATTAGTCTAACGTTACTTCCTGATATAAAATTCCAAACAGCAAAAACCTGCAGGGAGTTAATAGTTTGTTTTTCTTGTGGATTTTTTATAGTAGTGGCAAGATTAAACTTAAGGATTTATTTTATTTCGTTGATGTTCCCTGAAAAACAAAGCCCATCCTCCGAGAATTATTAAAGTAATTCCTGCTAAAGATAAGTAATCCGGAATATTACCAAAAAAGAAATAGCCATTTATTATAGCTAAAATTAATAAAACATATTCGGTCGGCCCATTGGTAATTGGAGACCCAACTTGGTAAGCATGTATTAATAAGGTCATACCAAGGGTTCCAAAAATTGATAATATAGCTATTGAAATAAAAATAAAATAGTCATCGAGTTTAATTGAACCAAATATAAATCTCCACTCCTCTTTATCTATAAAATCTAATGGAAACACCAAAACCATTATATAAGTAATTATTGAAAGAAGTAGACTGACAAAATACTGCTGAAATGCTTGAAGAAATGCATTTTGATTCTCTCTGGTATATTTAGAAATCACCATTGCAACAGCATAAGAAAACGCAGTGAATAAAGGAGCCAACATAAAAAAGCTGAATTCAGTTTCCTCGAAAGGTTTTACTATAAGAAACACCCCAATAAAACCAAGAACTATGATCAAAACTCTAATAAGACCAATTCTCTCTGATAAAAACAATGCAGATAAAACAGCAATAAAAAACGGAGCAGCAAAGAATAGAGCTGTCACTGTAGAAAGTGATAATTTTTCTAAACTTATAAAGAAGATAAAGAACCCAAAATGCATTAACACACATCTGATTAGTGTCAAATTCGGATAAACCGGAAATACTCTTATTTTATAATTTAAACATTTTAAGAAAGTCATAGTCACAATTACACCAACAAATGCTCGTATTATAAAGAGCTGAAATATAGTTGTTTCATTAGCTATTATTTTGACAGCTAAATCATGAAAGCTGTAAATTAGCATTCCAATAAGTATGAAAATCATTCCTATTTGGTTGTTATTTGCTTTCATCTATAGCCACTAGTATTAAGTATCTGGATTATACGATCAACGCTACGATAATCTATTCAAAAACTTCTATTTTAGTCTAACAGTATAAGAAAAAGAGAAGTTATTGCCGGGAGTAGCCGGCAAAGCTGTAGAAGCATTTATTGATGAATTCAACCTGTTTCGTTGGTCTATTTTATTTAAGTCTCTTTTATTTTCCATACATAATTTATGGACATCCGTATTTAATTGAAACCCCGCTCTCTGGCATTCGGCCGAAAAGGTATTTTCTAACCGCGCATTATATTCTTCGTTGCTCATGCAGGCTGCCAGCCCAACAAAGGTTATCGCCGAGATTTGTAATAATCTAGTATGTTTCATTATCCTATCTTTTTGCAAAAAAAACCCATCCAACTTTCTTTGTCACCAGCCAAACCGATGCTGAAACCCTCAGAGTACCTTCTAGTCCGAAAGCTTGCTTTTTCAATAATTTTTTCTACTTCACTCTTTTCATAGTAGCTGTAAAACCTACCTAACTTGTCACGACCTTCGCCCACGCCTCGTTTAAGGCTGAAAAAGAGAATGCCTTCTTCCTTGAGAGAAAAAAATAATCGTTTCAAGATATCACTAAATTGATTTTTTTTTATATGAAGCAAGCTAAAATTAGCCCAAATTGCATGATAAAAATCATGCTCATCTATTTCATCAAAAGATATTTTTCTTAGCTTAATTTTCAATGAGGCTTCTGCAACCCTTATCATCTCGAGAGAAGCATCAACAGGATAAGGTACAAAGCCGTTTTTTAAAAGCTCGCGGGATGCAGCTCCGGTACCACAACCAAGATCGAGTACTTTTCCACCTCTCTCTATCATTTTCATAAAAATATCTAAGTTTGTGTCTTTGAGCTCTTTTGATATGAGTTTTTCGTAGTCCGTAATGTACTTATTATATATATCTAAAGTTTTTTGGTCAGCACTCATTGAATTCAAAACTCCATTAGCATGAACAAGTCGGACTCTTGAGCCTTTTTCCACAATGTAACGGATTTAAAATCGAACCACCATGCATGGATTGCTAAAGATTTTTCATTTATTGCATCATTTAGCCAGGGGTAAGTAAGGAGATTATTATAGGAATATAGTAACACTGCCCTCTCTGAATTAACCTCAATATTTTCTTCTTTATTATCAAAGCTAATTTTTGATAAAGCCGGTTTTGCAATATCAACCCAACTCTCTATAAAATCGGTCAGATTATCTGTAATTTCTTCTTCTTTATCATTATTCATGCTTTTACATAGGGCTGCAACACCTCCGCAGTGAGCATGCCCGAGCACGATAATATCCTTTACCCCTAAAATCTTTACAGCATATTCTAAAGCTGAGCCGATGCTCACATTATCTTTTGAAGTGAATGGAGGAACCAGATTTGCTACATTTCTGACAACAAATAAGTCGCCTGGTCCTGTGCCAAACAAAATAGATGGTTCTACACGGGAGTCAGAACAACAAATGACCATCGTTTTAGGTGACTGGCCTTTTTCAGCAAGCTGTTGAAGAACTTGACTCTTTTTTTCAAAATAAGATTCCCGAAAATTTTTAAAACCATTCACCAGTTTCTTAACCATTATATAAAAATCTCCTGACCCATCTTTATATTTTTTACTCTATTATCATTTTATATCTATTGGTTTTCTTTGTTTGGTGCAATTTTATTTGACATTTTTACCTTTTGGAGACATATAAGTTTCCGTATTTCGAGTTTATCGATTACAACATTAAAAAGGCATTTGATAATCTCTACAATCCTAAGTGATAATAGACCTAAATTATTTATGTTGAGATTAACATAGTTTACCAAAGGCATCAGTAAATGTTATCCCACAATTCTAAATTTTTTTATTTATTGTTAGTTTCTGGAATAATCATAATTTTTTCCTTTTCCTATAATATCTACAGGGAATTATCTGAATCTGGATCCTGTAGTAAATCTACTAATTTTATTGATGGATTAGGGGGACCAATAGATTTAATTGATCAGAATGAAAAGGCTTTTTCTTTAGAAAAACAAAATAATTCCCTCTCATTACTATACTTCGGATATAGCTATTGTCCTGATATTTGTCCCTATGATTTGGAAAGAAATGCGTATGTAAAAGATATTATGAATGAACAGAAATTGGATATTAATTTAGTCTTCATCACCCTTGATCCGTTAAGAGATACATCAGAGCGATTAAAAGATTTTTCAGAATATATTCATAATTCAATGATTGCTTTAACAGGTTCAATTGATCAAATAGAGGCCCTCAAAAAGGCATATGGTGTTTTTGGAAAATCAAATAAGGTTGATCATGAAGATAGATCCTATTTAGTAGATCACTCTACTTTCAGTTATCTTGTGAACAAGAATGGGGAAGTATTATCTTTTTTTAACAGAAGAGAGTTACCTGAAAAAATTTCTGAAAAAATTAAATGTTTTTATTAAGTTTTTTTCGCTTAAATCGCTTAAAACAAAACGGTTTTTATTGTTCATACATAGAAAAATATGCTAACAATATCAGTAACATTTATTAACGGATGTAGGGATTATATCTAGATGGCTTTACACTGCCCAGGTTGGATACTCGGTATTTTTTGTGCAAATGCCGCTAGGGAAACCCTTCTTTACTCAGCACCTATAAATACAATCGTCAAAAAGTACTCTGTTGCAATTGATGAACATTATTCGGAGGTATCACCAGATTTCATCCAAGTATGTGCAGAAAAGATGCTCGCATCACTTGTAGAGGTTGATGCAGGAAGCGCCGCGGAAGAGATAATTCGTGGATATATCCATAAAAAAATAAAGACTAAAGACGACGGTTCGGCTAGAAAGTTGTCGGGAATATTTTCGTCGGAATTTAAAGGTGAAAGAACACCTACAGGGACAGAAAAATATATTGTTACCAACTTTAGAGCTTTTTTATTTTCAATGAGATCAGGTGCAAAAGGCTTCCCCCCTCGAAGCTGGCAAGTCGATCAGGTTCAAGATCTAGATTGGGTTGGCGAAGTCATGATGCAAAAAGTTTCTGTAATGGACGTATAGGAATTAGACTATAATTCCCTTCCAATATTTTTTTGTTCTTCATCAAAAAGCTCTTCTGGGAAACCGTCTGCTCTCAAGTTTTCACAATTTTTATCTTCCAAGAGCTTCACTATCTGAGTTGACCAAGCTCTGGACCCATACATGTTTTTTCCTATATCAAATATTTTCACTATTTTTTCTGATAAATCAGTTTTTATACCGTAGGTATCTACTAATTTTTGAAACAGACCGACATCTTTACAAACCAAGTCCATCGTAAAATTTACATTATAACTTCCACTCAAAATAACCTGGCTTTCAGTTTCATGAACAAAACTATTTCCTGAACTAATTTTTATAGCGTCATAAGCTTTGCCAAGATCAATCCCTGCCTTTTTGGAAACCATAAGAGCTTCACCTATCGCGACCAGATGAGTAGAAGCAAGAAAATTAGTAACAACTTTCAAAATTGAAGCTTTACCTAGCTCACCTACATGAACAATTTTAAATCCGATTATTTTGAGTATTGGGAGAGCTTTTTCAAATGCTATTCTCTTACCACCGACCAAAATAGAGATGTTACCACTTGAAGCTTTATGACAACCGCCTGATACTGGAGCCTCTAAAACCATTGCACCTTTTTCTTCCACCAGTTTAGCCAATCTTAAAAGTTCTTGACTATCAGTAGTACTCATTTCAACCCATAATTTATTGGGGCTAAGACCCTCTAAGAGACCGTTTTTTGACTCAACAACAATTGCTACGGCGTCTGGACTAGGTAAACAAGTAATAACGATATCTACCTTTTCGGCAATCTCTTTTGGAGATTTAAGCCAAGTCACATTTTTGTCTCTAACATTTTCTTTTTTATTATCATCGGCGTCGTAGATAAAAGTATTGGTACCCGATTCAATTAAATTCAATACTAGCCTTAGACCTAAGTTGCCAAGCCCAATGAAGCCTACGCTTATACCTTCCATAAAATATCCCCCTAAAAATATCTTAAATTAAACAAGAATACTTACTCTTTGTAGCCACAAAAGTATTCAAAACCACATACAAAACCTTATTAAGGAAAATATCAATACTTTCCTAATATTGATTGGATTTTTATAACTATAGTGTTACCTTTTGATCTTTCTAAGATCGAATGCGAGGTCGTTAAGTTATGTCAAACTATTGTCCAGAATGGATATTGGGTGTATCTGTGGGAGTTATTGTCGGAGACGGTCTAACGGGCAGTACCTCAATTCTTGCTAACTCCCAAAAATATAGTGACGGCTTATCGAAACATTATGAAGAAGTTAGTAAAGATTTTTTAAATGATACTGCCAACGAAATAATTGCAGAATTGAATGATATTGGAATCGATGAATTTACTGCTCGATTTGTAAAATCTTTTGTTTTTAACAAGATAAAATTTAGGGAAAACGGGAGCGTGAGGCGTTTTAATGTTTTTTTTAATCAATTCAAAGGGGAGAAAGCAGCGGTAAGCTCTAAAAAACTCGTCAGCTCCTTTAAAGCATTTGTATTTAGATGTAGGGCTCAAAAAGTATCTTTATCACCTAAGAGTTGGAATATACACCAAGAAGAACAAATTGATTGGCTTTTAGCCTTGGTACAGCAGGACCCACCAAAGTTGTCAGGATAACTTTTAAATTTTCATGATCTTCACATTTTTTTATAACCTAGCAGAGCGTGATCTTATGTTAACTTTACATTTAATTAGTAGAATCTAGTCTAAGTGTAGTAACATTTTGTCACATTTAAATAAGTTCAGGAGAGAATCATGCCTAAATTGATTTTAAACAGGCGAGAGTTCGCGGTTGGAAGTGCTGCATTGGTTACTGCAGTGAGCTCTTTACCGGTAATGGCAAGTGGTAAACTAAAAGTGGCCGGTATATATACGGTGCCGACACAACAGAAATGGGTAGCTCGATTGCACCTTGCATTAGATGCCGCAGCAAAGCGGGGTGAGATTGACTATGTATATTCAGAAAGCACGGCTAATACAGACTATGTGAGGGTAATGCGTGAATATTGTGACAGTGGTGTAAATATGATTGTTGGAGAAGCCTTTGGCATTAGTAAAGAAGCCAGAAAAGTCGCTGATGATTATCCAGAAATTGCTTTTCTGATGGGTGATCCATTTAAGCCGCATGGAAATAATTTCTCAGTTTTTGATAATTACATACATGAACCTTGCTATTTGATGGGAATTGTTGCTGGCCACATGACAAAAGCTAAAAAGATAGGTATGGTTGGTGGCTTTGCCATCGGCGAAGTTAATAGATTATTTCATGCTTTTATGAATGGAGCAAAATCCGTTAAGCCAGATATTAAATTTAAAGTAACCTTTATCGGGTCATGGTACGACCCACCAAAAGCGAAAGAAGCAGCTTTTGCACAGATTGAGGCTGGCTGCGATATTCTTTACGCAGAAAGAGCAGGTGTAGTTGACGCGTGTAGAGAAAAAGGCATTTTGGCGTTTGGTAATGTAAATGATATGAATAAGGAAGAAAATGGTACAGATGTGGTTGTCACCTCAGCCCTTTGGCATATGGAAGGTGCCATAGATCATGCTATAGCTAAGGTGAAGTCAGGAAACTTTTCTTCGGAAGAATATCACGATTGGACTATGATGGCCAAAGGAGGCGCATCTCTAGCTCCATATTATGAGTTTGAAAGTAAGATACCTTCTGCCGTGAAAGAACAAGTAGCTACTCTTGCAGCGAACATAAAGAAGGGTAAGTTCACTGTAGAAATAAATGACGCCGAACCAAAGTCTACCTTCTAAATAAACCACCACTCCCATTCAACCGAGTGGGAGTGGTATTTTGAAAATGACCACACTCCTTAAAGTAGAAAAAATCACAAAAAAGTTTGGCGATTTTTATGCCAATAAAGAAATTAGCTTTGAAGTAAAGAAGAACGAAGTGTTGGCAATTCTAGGAGAAAATGGAGCGGGTAAAACCACCTTAATGAATATCCTTTTCGGTCACTATACACCAGATGCTGGAAACGTAAGTTTTGAAGGAAATACAATAGAATTTGGTAATACCAATAATGCTATAAAGCTTGGAATTGGTATGGTTCATCAGCACTTTACTTTAGCTGAAAATTTGACCGTTTTGGAAAATATTATTATAGGGAGACAATCGATTTTCTCTCTGTCTTTACCCAAAAGGCAAGCTAGAATAAAGATCTTAGAGTTATCGAAGAAATTTGGGTTGCCAATTGACCCTGATGAGCTGGTTGCAAACTTATCAGTTAGTGAGAAACAGAGGATAGAGATTTTAAAAACTCTTTTCTTAGACTGCAAACTACTAATTTTAGATGAGCCTACTGCAGCCCTGACCCCTCAAGAAACGGATTCTTTATTCTCAACTATTCGTAATATGATTAAAACCGGTTTATCGGTAATTTTAATTTCACATAAACTTAATGAAATTCTTGCGGTAAGCGATAGGATAATTGTATTGAGAAACGGTTCCTCTGTTGGTGAAACTGATACCAATTCTGCGGAGAGACAAAAAATTGCTGAAATGATAGTTGGAAAGAAAATAGAATATCCACAGAAAACAAAAATACCAAGGAAATCAAAAGTCTTAAGCTTACTAGATGTTTCTTACAACAAAGCAGACGCCCAACGCTTAAGCTCAGTCAATCTAAATTTATATGGCGGTCAAATACTTGGTATTGCTGGTGTTGCCGGGAATGGTCAAACCACATTAGCAAAAATCCTTTCAGGACATTTAAAAGCAACTCAGGGTAGTATTGTCTTTGAGGAGGTTGGGAGTGTCCATATATCACCAAAATCATTTATGGATTTGGGTGTTGCCTATATACCCGAAGATCGTAATAGTGACGGAATAGTAGGGGATATGGAAATATGGGAAAATGCCATAATGACGGAAATGGATGATTCATTTTTTAGAAATAGCCTTGGATTTATAAATAAAAAAAATTCGTTTGATAGAAGTCGAAATTTGTGTGAAACATATGACGTGAGAATGCAGTCAATAAGACAACGAAGTAGATTGCTTTCTGGTGGAAATGTACAAAAGCTTCTTTTGGGGCGTTGGCTTATGAGAGAGCCTAAAATAATTATCGCTTGTCAACCAACCCGTGGGCTAGATGAGGGTGCGATCGCTTCTATACAGAAATTACTTCTTGAAGCTCAACAGAATAATTCAGCAATCATTTTAATATCAGAGGACCTAGATGAATTGCTCTCTATGTCCGATGATATAGCGGTGATGTACAAAGGTATGTTATCGAACCCGATAGAAACTAGGACTACAAATAAACTTTCTATCGGGCTTCAAATGGCAGGTGACGGTTTTTAATGCTAAAATTCAGATTAGAAGAAAGAGCTAAAAGCCCCTATTGGCTAATCATATTATCTCCTTTTATAGCCATATTAGTAGCAATAATATTAGCAGGCATGCTGATTATTCTTGCTGGAGCAAATCCATTTGAGTCTTATTATCAATTAATTATAGGGGCCTTTGGATCAAAAAATTCATTCGCGGAAACGCTTGCTCGAGCAACTCCAATAATTTTAACAGGCCTTGCTGCTTCAATCGCTTTTAGAGCGAAATTTTGGAATATAGGAGCGGAAGGCCAATTATATTTTGGGGCATTGGCAACAACTTTTTTTGGTACTGGATTGGTTGTTTTACCAAGCGTCCTGATGATTCCCTTTTTGTTTGTAATTGGGGCTCTTGCCGGTGGCTTACTACTTTTACCTTTAGTACTTTTAAAACTTTATTACAAAGTTGACGAGGTAGTCACTACACTACTATTAAACTTTGTAGTAGTTTTGCTTGTAAGCTATTTATTAGAAGGCCCTTGGAAGGACCCAATGTCATTGGGTTGGCCTCAAGGAAAATCAGTGATTGACGAAGGTGTCTTACCCCAAGTTCTTTCTAAAACCAGACTTCACCTTGGTTTTATTATTTCTATCGGTTTAGCTTTCTCTGTTTGGTTCATTTTAAGTAAAACTGTGATCGGGTATCGAATTAAATCAGTTGGCTTAAATGCCTCAGCTGCGTCGCATGCGGGTATACCTATTTTCAAAACGGTATTAATCGTAGCAATTCTCAGCGGTGGGATGGCAGGAATGGCAGGGGTTACTGAAACCGCTGGGTTGAAAGGCTATCTTACTTTAGATTTATCTCCAGGTTTTGGATATGCGGGAATAGCTGTTGCAATGCTTGCAAATCTCAATCCTATTGGGGTGATATTTTCGGGAGTATTTCTAGCATCAATTTATGTTGGTGCGGATGCGATGAGTAGAGCGATGAATGTACCTACATATTTGGCAGATGTAATAGTTGCGTTAACTGTATTGTGTATACTTTTAAGCCTTGTATTCGTTCATTACAAAATATTGTTTTTTAAAGCTAAAAAAGATGATTGAATTTATAGAAATTATTTTCACTGCCGGGTTTTGGGCGGCAACTATCAGAATAGCCTGCCCTTTAATTCTTGCCACGATTGGAGAAGTATTATGTGAACGTGCGGGTGTTTTGAATCTTGGTATCGAGGGAATTATGTCAATTGGAGCAATGGTTGGATGGATGACCGTATTTCTTGGAGCCGACCTATATACCGGTATATTGGCCGCTCTCATAATTGGCAGTATTTTTGGTCTTCTACACGCTATATTTACTGTCTATTTGGGGGCATCCCAGCATGTCACTGGTATTGGAATAACGATGTTGGCATCCTCACTAGGCTTTTTTTGCTTCAAGCTCATTTTACCAGCGTCTACAACGCCCCCGAAAATTAAACCATTCCAGCCCATTGACATCCCTTTTTTATCAGAGCTACCATTTTTAGGCCCTGCATTTTTTCAGCACACTCCCTTTACTTATTTAGCGATTTTAGCTGTAGTATTCGCATTTTGGTTAATGAACTCAACACCACTAGGTCTTTCAATAAAAATGGCTGGTGAAAATCCCATGGCACTTGAAGCGCAGGGAATTGATGTCTTTTTGGTAAGGACTATCGCCGTGGTATTAGGAAGTGCCTTGATGGCAGTTGGGGGGGCATACTTAACATTGTCAGCATTTGACGCATTTTATTTTGGAATGATAAATGGAAGAGGATGGATCGCTATTGCTTTAGTAGTTTTTGCGTCTTGGAAACCTGAAAGGGCTCTTTTAGGAGCGCTTCTTTTTGCAGGACTGGATGCATATCAAGTTAGAGCTCAACAATTAGCTGGAGCCGTTATTCCTTATCAATTTTTTCTCATGCTTCCTTTTTTGTTGAGTATTGTCGCAATGGTAATTGCAGCCAAAAGAACAAGATATCCGAAGGCACTCTTGATCCCATTCCGACGTGGTGAAAGACATTAAAAAAAAGGGAGGATTTACATGAATGATTTATTGGTAAAAAACTGCTTATTATCACAAAACCAAGACCCTCAAGATATTTTAATCAAAGGGGGGGTTATTAAAGACATAGCCTCAAAAATTACGGTAGATGAAATCCCCAGCATAGACGCTGATTTTCACTTTGTTTCTCCCCCATTTGTTGATAGCCACTTTCATATGGATGCAACACTGAGCTATGGACTCCCTCGCGTTAACGAAAGTGGCACGCTACTTGAAGGCATAAAATTGTGGGGAGAATTGAAGCCAAATCTTACCGCTGACGCTATTAAGGAGCGAGCTTTAAAGTTTTGCAAGTGGGCAATAGCTAGGGGGACTTTAGCAATTCGGAGTCATGTCGATGTCTCTGGCGAAAACCTTATTGGAGTTGAAGCACTTCTCGATGTCAGAGAAACAATGAAAGATTTTATTGATATACAATTAGTTGCCTTTCCACAAGATGGATTACTCAGAGCTAATTGTTTGAGTAACTTAGAAGCAGCACTGGACATGGGAGTTGATGTAGTTGGTGGAATCCCTCACTTTGAAAGAACTATGGAGGAGGGTCATGAGTCCATTCGTATACTATGTGAAATTGCCGAAAAGCGCGGACTTCTTACAGACCTGCATTGCGATGAAACAGATGACCCAATGTCAAGACACGTTGAGAAACTTGCATTGGAAACTACAAGACTTGGGCTTAAGGGACGAGTGGCAGGGTCTCACCTGACCTCAATGCATTCAATAGACAATTACTATTTTACAAAGCTTATCTCGTTGCTCGTTGAAGCTGATCTAAATATTATAGCAAACCCCTTAATTAATATTACGATACAAGGAAGACAAGATAATTACCCTAAAAGAAGGGGATTAACTAGAATACCAGAACAAATCAATGCGGGTCTCAAGGTTGCATTTGGACATGATTGCGTTATGGACCCTTGGTATCCACTCGGTTCCCATGACATGCTAGAGGTAGCACACATGGCCTTACACTGCTGTCATATGACAGGCATTGATGAGATGATATCATGCTTTGATGCGGTAACGATCAATGCTGCTTCCATACTTCATTTAGATAAATATGGAATAGATAATGGATCGAACGGGGACTTGGTAGTTTTACAATGTAAAGATTCTATAGAGGCGATAAGGCTTAAGCCTGCAAGACTATTTGTTGTTAGACGTGGTAAAGTAATAAGTTCTACGAAACCAATAAAATATGAAATCAATTTAGGCTCAAAAACAGAGAGAGAAGATTTGCTTTTTAAAGGCTAATCTCTTTTTTTCAATGAATATCCGTGTTTTATTTGAGATTTGGAAAACCAAGGCCTTTACAATTTTATTTCTTGCCGGTTTCCTCACAAGCGTTGCTCGATGGTTCGAGGTTTTCTTGTTTTCAGTAATTGCATGGAAGCTAACTGGGAACGCTTCCATCGCAGCCCTTTTAATAATGCTTAGGCTGCTGGGAGTTGCAGTAACAGGTGTAACTTTTAGCTTTGCTGGTGCATTTGTAGTAAGAAAAAAAGTTGTTTTGGGGGCAAGTTTAATCTGTTCTCTATGCTCATTGTTTGTTTTTGTCTACTCGCAAACAGGCTCAAACATAAATGTTTTTTTATTGGCACTACTATCGACTATGAGTGGCTCGCTATGGAGCGTTGATTTTTCATTTCGAAGGCCTATGCTTGCTGATGCCCTGCCGAAAGATTTAATTTCTGCCGGAGTATCCTTGGATGTTTTATCTAGTCACGCGACGAGAATATTGGGGCCTTTATTTGGTGGTATTTTTTTGACATATTTTTATCTGAATACAGGTATTTTTTTCCTATTTCTTCTATATGCGCTATCAGTTTTTTTGGTCTCTACTCAAAAAAGAGATAATTTAATAACCAATACAAATACTTATACCCAGTCACTAATAAAAGTCATCGCACAGACAAAGGATAATGTTAATCTGTTATCTGTAATATCTCTTACTCTGGTTTTCAATATTTTTGCTCTTCCATTTATTGCACTAATAAGTCTATTGCTTATTGAAAAATTTAATCCCAATGAATTATATATCGGATTGTTTACTTCCTTAGAAGGAATTGGAGCGTTGTTAGGAGGAACAGCAATAACGGTTATCGCAATCAACAGAAAATTGATTAGCTTTATATTCTTCCTGTTAATTATTTTGCTTTCTATTTCTCTAGCTGCTTTAAGCAACACAATTTTCATATATCTTTTCTCAATATTAATTTTCGGAATGGCTACGGCTTGTTACTCAGCGTTACAAAGTACCATTATCTATATTAATTCCACTTCAGAGCTTCGTTCTTCAACTTTCAGTTTGCTTACCATAGCTATTGGCTGTGGTGCCCTTGGTTCATTAAACATTTTTTTAATGTCAGATTTTTTTGCTACTGAAAAGATTTCGTATATTATGGCAATCGAAGGATTATTAGTTAGTTTGTTTTTTATAATTATCGCCTTAGCGCGGTTCCCAATTTCCAAATTCTTTGAAAAGTAAAATTAGAGAAACTTAAGTTTTTATTATGTATTCAGTTGAAAAATGCTTTATTGAATTCTTTTTTGCTGTAACTTTAAGTTATGAACGTGAATGATAAGCACACAAAATATAAGCCAGCAGACCCAGTGTCTTTGAACAAAAGAACTTGGCCCAGTAAAGCTATTAAAAAACCTCCAATTTGGTGCAGCGTTGACCTCAGAGATGGGAACCAAGCCTTAGTTGAACCAATGGATACATCCCGCAAGCTTAAGATGTTTGAAACTTTGGTCTCCATGGGCTTTAAGGAGATTGAGATCGGTTTCCCATCTGCTTCTGAAACCGACTTTCAATTTTGTCGACACCTAATTGATAATAAACTTATACCAAATGATGTAACAGTACAGGTGCTCACCCAAGCCAGAGAACATTTAATTGATAAGACGTTTGAAGCTTTAAAGGGTTGCAAATCGGCAATTTTACACCTTTATAACTCAGTATCTACTTTGCAGCGTAAGGTTGTTTTCAAACAAGATAGAGATGGCGTTAAGAAAATTGCACTAGATGGTGCAGCAATGGTTTTTGAGAGATTGAAGCATTTGCCGGACACTGCTCTTACCCTTCAATATTCTCCAGAAAGTTTCACGGGAACTGAACTAGATTATGCACTAGATGTTTGTGAAACTGTATTAGATTGCTGGAAGGCATCAAAACAAAACAAAGTAATTATTAATTTGCCAGCAACTGTAGAGATGTCTACCCCTAACATTTATGCAGACCAGATTGAATGGATGAGCAATAATTTCACTGATAGAGATAGAGTCATATTATCTTTACATCCTCATAACGATAGAGGAACGGGGGTTGCTGCAACTGAGCTAGGTTTGATGGCAGGAGCCGATAGAGTTGAAGGAACATTGTTTGGAAATGGGGAGCGAACAGGAAACGTAGATATAGTAACTTTGGGACTAAACATGTTTACCCAAGGTATTGATCCAGAGCTGGATTTTTCTGATATCAACAAACTTATTGAAACTGCGGAGCTTTGCAACCAACTACCTGTACACCAACGTCATCCCTATGCAGGCCTTTTAGTCCATACTGCATTTTCGGGAAGTCATCAGGACGCGATTAGAAAGGGGATGGATGCAATTGCAAAATCTAATGACCCTCATTGGGAAGTTCCATATTTGCCTATTGATCCCAGCGATATTGGAAGAACTTATGAGGCAATTATTAGAGTGAATTCGCAGTCAGGAAAAGCTGGCTCTGCTTGGTTATTAGAGCAAGAGCACAACATCAATATACCAAGGGGAGCTCAAATTCAATTTAGCGAGGCAGTTCAGAGCATCGCTGACAAGACAGGCAAAGAAATAACTTCAGATATGATTTGGAGTATCTTTGAGCAAGAATTTTTAAGAAAAGGTAAGTTTTCTCTACTGAAGTTTAAAAGCAAGAAAATGTCCAAAGACGATAACACCGAATTTGTTGAAGCGACCATAGATCACAATGGGGATAAAATAAAAATTTCTTCCACAGGTAACGGTCCAATAAGCGCTTTTGTAAATGCGATGAGAGATACTTTCAAACTAACTTTTATGCTTAATGATTTTGGCCAAAATACAAGAAGCTCAGGATCTTCTGCTGAAGCAGCAGCTTACATAGAAATTAAAGTTCCGGATGAGAGTGGGAAAAGTGTGTTCGGCGTAGGCATAGACACTTCCATTACTCTTGCGCCAATCAAAGCTGTAATAAGTGCGATAAACAGAATATAATTTTCTTTGCAAAGCATCAAACAAACATAGTATTGATTGCAATTTTAGAATGTTTCTCTCATTATCTTGAAATGAAAAAATATGGCCTACTGTGTTTTATAGTCTTTTTTTGTTCTTTTAACCCCAAAATTTGTGCGGCTGAACCTGGCTTTTTTATTCAAACACTCACCAACAGTTTTGTCGATTGGGTTTTCGGTCGATTAGACACATATATAGAAGATAAACCTGATGAAAGTGACGAAAGTTTAGATAAAAAAAGTATACAGAACGTTAAAAAACCTTCTGAGAAAACAGTTTCAATTGAGATGGATGAAGTTGTCAAAAGAGAGGATACATATTACATAAAATTTTCAAATATCCCATTTTCTGGGCACATTGAGTCTTATCACCCCAATGGTCAACTAAAAATCATTGGAGATATGTCCGTTGGTAAAAAAGTTGGGAACTGGGTTGAATATTACATGAATGGAATTAAGAAATCTGAAGGTCAGTTTGCAAAAGGCGAAAAGGATGGCACTTGGGTGTATTACTTTTTAAATGCAAATATTAAAGAGAAACAATTTTATATTGAAGGTAATAAAGACGGTTTATGGGAAAAATTTGGAGTGGATGGCACTATAGTCCAAACTGAATCTTATCAAAATGGAAAGTGGATTATTACTACAATTAACTGAAATCATCTTATAAACTTTACTTTATGAGCACCGAATCTTTTGACCTCTATAATCCCCCAAATGACTTTATTGACAACTTATATACCTATTATAATTTACTCAGAGAAAAATCACCTATTCATAAAAACTCCGATGGCTCCTATGTATTAACGACATATAAAGATATAGTTAGTGTTTATAGAAATTTTAGAATTTGGAGCTCTGACAAAAAAAACAGAATTTGGGGCAAAATTTGGTTCATCACCCCTTTTTGAGCACCATACAACCTCCGTCGTTTTTGTGGATCCGCCAGATCATACGCGAATAAGAAAAATTTTTCAGCAGGCTTTTACACCTAAAGCTATTCTTGGTTTAGAGAAAGATATCGCCAAGTTAGTGGATAGTTATTTAGTCATGATGCAAGAGAAAAAAACTTTTGATTTTGTTTCAGATTTTTCCTTTCGACTTCCAGTAGATGTAGTTTGTAGCGTTCTGGGTATACCAAGCGAGGATCGAAATTTAATTAGAGATTGGGCACATAAAATTCTTGGGGCGTTAGAACCTAAACTTACACCCAAACAGTTAGATGAGGGTTCGGCTGCTGTTTTGAACTTCAAGCAATACCTTAAAGATCAGATAAATTTTCGAAAAACTCATAAAGATATTAATAAATCTAATGAAATTCTTTCACTTTTGATCGAAGCTGAAGGTCTGGAATTATCTGAGACAGAGCTACTTCATCAATGCATTTTTATGTTGAATGCAGGCCATGAAACGTCGACAAATATGTTATCGCATGGGCTTAATGAACTTATTAACCACAGAGATCAATATAGATTATTACAAAAAGAGCCTGAAAGAATTGATACAGCTATCGATGAAATTCTCAGATTTCAACCACCAATTCAAATTAATAATAGGCGTTGTTTGGAAACAACAATGCTAGGAGATGTAACAATTCAAAAGGGAACTCCAGTTCATATGATTATTGCCGGAGCCAACAGAGATCCCTTACAGTTTTTTGAGCCTGAAACCTTCGATATATCAAGGTCACCAAACAGACATTTATCTTTTGGACTAGGTATTCATATATGTGCTGGTATTAATCTGGCGCGTCTAGAAGCAAAAGTTGCGTTTTTAAGGCTAATGTTATCATTTAAAGACATAAACCTATCAAAAAAACCAAAAATTGCTAACCGAATTCGATTCCGAGAAATAAAAGAGATGCAGGTTGAAGTTTCTTCGTTTTGATGTTTTTTGATGATATCTTTCTCTAAAAAAGCCGCGTCCCCCTGCGGCTAAGTTAGGGAGGAAAGCACAAAGGTTGCTGCTCATTCTTAATAAACCGTAAGGTCTTATTTGCTAAACCTTTGTAAACCTACTATAGCAAAGAAAACTAATTTGTACACCTAGTTGTTAGCTGTCTCTATAATGGTTTTCGGTTTTGCAATTAGAAAAATGAAATAAGGGAAACTAGCATCAGAATAGTAACAATGGTATAGCCAATAAATTGGACTATACCTTTGCTTCTCACAGTGAGCTTATGATTAAGAACATTTAAAAAGAAATAAGCAAATAAATGAAAAATTAAATACATTATTATGCTAAGAGGAATAAGTATCCACCAATCTAGAAAACCTATCTGTTTAATATCTTTTACTTTCATTTAATCATTCTACCCTGTCTTTATTTTTTAATAAAAATTACTCTAAAAACAATGTATAGCGAATGCGTTAGGTTTTTGATCATTAAATATTATCTCATTAGCGATTTTAAATATAATATCAGGAGTAGCCTTTTCCCATTCATTATGGAAAGTTTCTTCACCCTTAATCTGGCCCCAATGGTTTCTAGCGTACTCCATGTTGTAAAGTTTAAAAAGTTCATCTATAAGTTTATTAAATGCCATTGGATTTCTTTTGTTAATAAACTTTGGGTGTATTTCCAAAAATATTTGTGGTCTCAGATTTCTTATTATTTCCCACCCTCCTTCAAATGCTTCTACTTCAAAACCTTCAATATCCATCTTTATTACTGAAGGCTTCAAGTTAAGCTTGGATGATAAATCATTTAGAGTGGTTGTATTGTAGCCTAACTCACTTCCGATGAACTTGTTAACTACGATACCTCTTTCATTTGCATTCCTTTTAATAAGATTACTCGAATAAAAATCAGGTTCAAGTGATACAACTTCTTTACTATTAGTCACTTTATTAAAAATACTGCTGTAATAACCTATATGTGCTCCGATATCATATACAATATCCGTTTCTCCAACATTTTTTAATATTTTTTTTACCATTAAAGGCTCATAGCAACCGTAATTATTGATGGACTTCTGCATCGTAGATCGAGGATCTATTCCTATCAAAGAGAAGCTAATATTTGAATCAATCGATACATTCACTGAATCCGCAAGCTTCAAATAAAAATTTTCATTTTCTTTAAGTTGCACACCATTTTTATTCAAGAAGACTTTTATTTCTTCTCCGTTTAACCCTTGTTCAATAAAAAAATGTATGCAGCCATTTATACTTGTTTGCGACCGTGGATTTGATTTCAATGAACCTAAATAATGATCTTGAGCAGTTGATAATTGTCCCTTCTTAAAATTAATATATGCAATCCAATGAAGAGTATCAGAGTGATTAGGAAGATAATTTAATGCTTTCAAAAAATAATCCTCAGCAAGCGCCAAATCTTCAAAAAAAATTAAGCTTAGCCCCATATTATACAAGGTAAGATGCTTGTCAGGTGGAATGTTTTCCTTATGGGATTTTTCAAAAAAGGTAAAGGCCTGCTGATATTTACCTTCAGAAAAAGCTAGCAGTCCCTTGCCAAAATTTGTTTTCATTCATAAAGTCTCACTGGTTATAGTAATATTATCTATAAACGCTGAGTAGTAAAGAATGATCAAATTTTTTTAATCTCTTTATAGTTGAGCTTTTTTTTTGTACTCTTTTTTCTAGTTAAGAATTTTTAAATGGGTTTAATATGCGTTTAAGGCAATTGGTCATTGCTACAAGCGAAATGGACTTGCTAGCAGATAGCATTTGTGACCTTTTCGAGCTTAAAAGAACATTCAGTGATCCAGAGTTAATTGTCTTCGGCTTACAAAATGTTCTTATTCCTCTAGGAGACACCTTTTTAGAGCTGGTAACACCCGTAAAAGAAAATACATCGGCGGAACGTTTCCTTAGAAAAAGAGGCGGTGACGGAGGCTATATGGTCATTGTTGACTCAGTTGATCTGGAAAAAGAACGAAAAAGGCTAGAAACTGTTGAAATGGATATTGTATGGCACGAAAATCGTAACACTGACGGTATTCATGGTCAATCTCTTCACCTGCATCCAAAACAAGTCGGTGGTGCTATTTTGTCAATAGATAATATGAATCCTCCCTCCTCTTGGCTTTGGGCAGGATCAGAATGGGAGGAAAACATAAATAAATCACTGGTCAGTCACCTATCTGGTGTTAACATCTGCAGTCCACATCCAGATAATTTATTATCTAATTGGGAAAAAGCACTGGGTAAGAAAAGATCTATTGATGGTACTTCGATCGACTTAGCAGGATCAAATATAAACTTTGTTATGAATACTGAGTCACAATCTGAGCATGTATCAGCCTTCCAAATTCATACTGTAAAAAAACCCTACATAGAGAAAAGAGCAGTAAGCAGAGGGTTTTTTACAAACAACAATATTCAATTGGGCGGTGTAGACTTTATACTTATGGAATGAAAGATACGCAAAAAGGATATAGTTAATCTAGCTAAACATAAATAAATTTGATAAGCGATCTATTGACCTTCATAAATATTACCCTACTTCCAAGCCAGGAGAAATATTATGATAACAGTATTCTATGATGGGAAATGTAGTCTTTGTAGCAGAGAGATAGTTCATTATATGAAGATCAGTCCGCCAACAACTTTTATTTGGCGCGACATCGCAAATGAGCCACAGCACCTAAAGAAGATCAATGTGTCTCAAAGTGATGCGCTAAGAAGGTTGCATGTTTCTGACCAAGCAGGAACTATCTATGTTGGGATTGATGCGTTTATAGCTATTTGGAAAAAACTTCCAAGGTGGCGTCTGTTAGCGTTAATATGTGCTATCCCAGGGGTGCGATCTATACTTAGTTTGCTTTATGATAAATTTGCTGATTGGAAGTTTTCGCGATCGGCTCATTGCCAAATGTCAATCTAAAACAAATCAATGAAAAATGATTTTAAAAAAGCGGTCTTAGTGAAATCGCTCCTATACTTACTAATAGTTATTTGGGGTGGCTATAATTCTACCGCAATGAATACAAATGTAAGCAGAGAGTATTTTACCGATGTTGAAAATGTATTATTTCTCGTTTTTTCCATTATCTATATGTTGAATGCATTTTTTCTTATAAAACTTAAAAATTTGGGTAGATTAACCTATTTACCATTGGTCTTACTCTTTGTTTTTCTTGGATTTATAAGCGAGTTCTTTAATCCAATGCAAATAAAACAAGATTATTTTTACCTATTTATTTTTTACATTATTTCCCCTCTATTTTTTATTATGCAAGGGATAGTATTCACTATGCTAATGTCAAAAAGTGTTCAGGAAACCTTTCACTAGGCCTTATCCCTAATTAATAATGTTTTCAACACTCTACAAAGCGGAGAAATTAAGTCGTTTATACTATATGATTAGATGGAGCTTATAAATGAGAAAATGGGAATACTTAGTATTGGTCGAGAACGTAAGAAGCTTAAAAAGCTTACAGGACCTGGCAAAAGATGATGAATTATATGCCGATCAATTGCGACAAGGAAATTATGCGCCCTCTTTGAATAAATACGGCGACCAAGGTTGGGAATTAGTAAGTGCTAGTCGGGTTGGGGGAGGAAGAGCTTTGACCGAATATGTCTTCAAGCGTCCGAAAGAATAATAAGATAAAAAGAAGTTGATTTAGTTTTTGTATAGGCTGATAATTTTTGCATGAACCTCTTTCAAGGGCATAAAGCAATCGCGGTTCCTCAAAATGTTACAGCATGGGATATTGATCCGTATTCAAAGGAAGTCTTACTAAATCCACAAACATTTTTTAGCGCTCTACGTGAAAGAGGGCCGTTTGTCTACCTTAATAAATATAAAATGCTAGCATGTGGGCGGTATAAGGAAACAAAGGAGGTCTTCTCGGACCACAAAAGGTTTGTTTCTTCAAGAGGGGTGGGAATTCAAGATTTCAAACTGGAGAAGCCATGGAGACCACCATCTCTGGTATTAGAAGTTGACCCGCCTGAGCACACAAAAAATAGGCGTTTTCTTACTCGAGCACTGTCGCCAAATAAAATATCTCAACTTAAAGATTTTTTTAAAGATTGTGCTGACAAATTGATACGTGAACTATTACAAAAAAAAGAGATAGATGGCATCTCTGATTTAGCAGAAATATTTCCAACTAGGGTATTCCCAGAAGCTGTAGGCTTAAAAAAAATCGATAAGGAAACGTTGTTAGGGTACGGGGCTATGGTTTTCAATGCTCTTGGTCCTGATAACGAGTTTCGTAGAGATGCAATGGCTAAAGGACTTTCCGTCCTTGAAAAAATAAATAAGCAATGCCTTGAAGAAAATATTGACGCAGATGGCCTTGCAAAAGAGATTTATCGTAGCACAGCAGAAAACTCTGAAGAGGACCAGTTAGCGGGAATGTTAGTGAGATCATTATTATCAGCAGGCATTGATACTACGGTTAGTGCAATTGGAAATTTATTGTGGTGCTTTGCAGAAAATCCAGAACAGTTTCAATTAGTAAAAGACGATAAATCATTAGTAGGTAATGCAGTAGAAGAATCTTTAAGACTAACAAGCCCTGTTAAGGCTTTTTGTCGTACATCTGCTATAGACACCGAAGTATCTGGCGTAGTTATAGAAGAGGGAACAAAAATACTTTGTGTTTTAGGGTCAGCAAATACTGATCCTGAAGTATGGGAAAACTCATATAAATATGATGTTACCCGAAGAACTATAGGTCACTTGGCTCTTGGTGTAGGTGTTCACAATTGTGTGGGTCAAACTTTGGCAAGAGCTGAGATTACAGCTCTTGCAAGCTCCTTAACTGGACTTGTAAAAATAATAAGGCCCAAGGGTATAGCCGCCTGGAAACCAAATAATGCGATGAGATCGCTTGCAAGCCTTCCAATTATTCTGGAGACGTAACGTCTAAATCACTCCAAACTTTGTAACCCTTGCACCCAGAAGCTTTTGCAATAAACTGGCCTCCTACTTTCCCCCATTGACCATGAAATTTTTGGTTTCATACGCATCATAATCTTTGTACGTCCACATGATTGTTATTCTTATTACGTCATCTTCCTCGACCCTAGAAGCACGCTGCGAAATTTGCCCACTGTTCTACAAAAATTCCATAGCTTTTTTTATTGTAGAAAGTTCTGAACTTTGTTAACCAATTATCATACTGAACCTCAGAGGGGGAAGGTTACCAAACTACACTAGTAAAAACATCTGACATCGTCAGATTATGTTAGGATTAACAGAAAAAGACAATAGTAAGACCAAAAATTTAATCTATTTTATTTAGCTTAGATATTGGGATTAATTTCAATTGATAAGATATACTAGCATACTATCTATTCTAAAAAACTTGATTAAATCGAAATAATGCGAAACCTCAAGAAAGTAAATAAGTATGCATCAAAGCGATAAAAAAATAGATATTAAATTAATTGTTTTCACTACAGTTTTTTTGAGCATACTAATTCTTTTTCCTATAAATAAATGCCTGTCTGGGCCGAAAACGTGGGAAAATTTAGTCGAGCGAAAAAACCAGTTTTTTGAAAAATTCAAAAACACTCCCTTCAATGGAAAAATTGAGATTTACTGGCCTAATGGACATCTTAAAGAAACCGGAATGATTAAAAATGGTAAAAAGGATAATCTATGGGAATATTATCATGAGAATGGAAAAACAAAGGTAATTGAGTTTTTCACTCTTGGAATATTAAATGGTACAAGAGAGCAGTATGGTAGTGGTGGCCAACTTTTTATAAAGGCAACTTACAGGGATGGTAAGTTGGACGGCCCATGGATTTATATAGATCCATATGACGGTTGGCTCTATAAAAAAGGTCAATATAAACTCGGAAAGAAAACTGGTACTTGGACGTATTATACAATACTTGGAGACATTGAAAAAACCGAGATATGGGAAAATGGTTTGAAAATCTTCGATTCAACCGACTCAGAGAGTTCTTGAGCTTACACTTTATTATAAACGAAACACCCTAGCGACTTTCCAGACTAGAAAGAAGAGCAATCAACCTCTCGGGTATTTCATTGCCTTCAAAGGCTTCTAAAACACATTCAGATTTTGATAAGAAAGATAGCTTTCCCTCACTTCAAATTTCAACTTTTGGTGCTAAATCATTCGTATTATCAAAGCAGTCCAATGGAATACTTACCATGCCCTCCATCACTTCAGGAGCTGGCTTATTATAAAGCCACACGTTGCATTTTGAGCAAAAATGGGCTTTGTTTATAAATCCGCTGCCTCCGGCAAACTCGTATATATCTGTTTCACCTTCGAAATCGACTTCTGTATCTGCGTAAAGACACCCAATGTTTATTGAGCCTGTAAGACGTCTACAGCTCTTGCAATTACATTGAACAATAAGCATTGGATCAATATCAGTTTCAAAACTAAATTGCTGACAGTGACAGCCTCCCTGATGTCTCATTATAAAAGCTCCCTAGATTATAAAATAAAATACAATACAATATTTCACGAATTTATGGTAGTAGTGGAAGAGAATATCCCCGAGTAAAACTTGATTTTTTGACTAATTAAATTAGGTTCCTAACAGGAAAAATTGATGCAAGCGATATTACAATCCCAAGGAATTCACCATATTACTCTTAACGGCGCCGATAGAAAAACTTCTATTGGTTTTTGGCAAGACGTTTTGGGGATGAAGCTTATTTTTGAGCAGCCGAACCTAGATGATGAAACTGAAAACCACTTATATTTTGATTGTGGTGACGGGCGAACAGTGACCGTTTTTACTAATGAGTCACGAATAGGAAAAACAGAACCATTAGACACCTCTGTAGGGTCTGTACACCATTTAGCATTCTGGGTAAGTCAAAGCACCATAAGGATTGCAGAAAAAAAATTGAAAGAAAGAGGTATTGGAAGTTCTGGTATAAAAGATAGAGGGTTTATGGACTCAATATATTTCCGAGACCCGCTAGGTTTATTGATTGAACTAGCAACTTATAAATTTGAACCCCCTCTCGGTTGTACCTACGGGCAGGTTTTAGAAAAAGCTCACGAACTCCGCCTCGCAAGAGGTGTAAAAAATATAGAGGATGAGGATATATCAAACTCTCTCATAATTTTAAGTGAAAAAAGTATTAGATGAAAAATTCTGACTTAGGAAAAAATATATTTATCCTTGGGCTTCAAAAATGAAACCGGCCAACTGGATCAACCATAAACAAAAAGCTATTGGGCCACCACCCTCTAGCACACTACGTTTTTTTCACTGGGCTCTAAAGGGCAGCTTTCCCGTATTATTTTTATCTGGTTTTGTTTCTATCTTAACTGGCTTAATTGAGGTATCTGCTGTGGTTCTTTTAGGACTGCTTATAGATGCAGCGCTAGCCTCTTCAGCTGATAACCCTATCAGCGGCCAGGTATTACTTCTAGCTTCAGGTTTGCTATTTTTTTTAATAATTAGGCCAATAGTATTTGGAGCTTTTTCTTACACACAAACCGTTGTTGTCTCACCCAACATATTCAATTTGATTTTATCAAGACTCCATCGATGGACACTCGGACAGTCCGTTACCTTTTTTGAAAATGACTTCGCTGGAAGGATTGCACAAAAAGAGATGCAAACTGCTAGAGCCGCAACAGACGTAGTGATAGAAATCATTCATACTATACTGTTAGCTTTGGCTTCAGTGGTAGGGGCGGCTCTTATGCTTACAACTGTGAATATAACACTTTCAATAGGTCTATTCTCGTGGTTAGTTGGATATATTTTTCTCATTCGATATTTCATGCCCAAGATTAGAAAAAGATCACGTGAGAAAGCTGGCGCAAGAGCATTGGTAACTGGACAAATTGTCGATACGGTTACCAATATAAAAACGGTAAAGTTATTTTCTCATGACAAGAAAGAAGACGATGCGGCAATTGATGCAATGGATAATTTCAGAGACTTTTCTATCCATTATGGAGTAATTGCTGCCTGGTTTAGGTTCTGTTTAAACGGTCTCTCAGGAGTTTTACCTGTAATGTTAGTTGGTGGGAGCCTTTATTATTGGAGCGTAGGTAATGTTTCAGCAGGCGATATTGCTGCTGCAGGGGCAATATCATTAAGACTATCACAGATGACTGGATGGGTAAGTTTTACTTTGATGACTCTATACGCTAACCTTGGAGAGGTTGAAGACGGGGTAAAGACTCTATCTACTTCATATAAATTAGGTGATAAAGATAAAGCTCCAGACCTTTTGGTATCAAAAGGATCTATAGATTTTAAAAATGTTAGCTTTACCTATGGCCAAAATTTAGCTGCCGTAAAAAATATTTCTTTGTCTATTCAAGCAGGAGAAAAAATTGGACTTGTGGGAGCTTCTGGAGCCGGTAAATCTACTTTAGTGTCTCTTCTATTGAGACTCTACGAGCCACAGAAAGGTGCCATTTCTATCGATGATATAAATATCAATGATATAACCCAATCAAGTTTAAGAAAACAAATTGCGATGGTGACCCAAGAAACAGCTCTTTTTAATAGGTCTGCACGCGACAACATCATGTATGGAAATCTCAATGCAACTGAAAAAGACCTAATTCGAGCCAGCAGGCAAGCAGAGGCTCATGAGTTCATTCAAGATTTAGAGGATCACAGGGGAAGAAAAGGTTATGACGCACATTTAGGCGAACAAGGCGTTAAGCTTTCTGGAGGTCAAAGGCAAAGAATTGCTCTGGCACGATCAATTTTAAAAGACTCACCAATTCTTGTTTTAGATGAAGCCACTAGTGCTTTGGACAGTGAAGTTGAAAGCTCGATACAAAATGCACTTGAGCTAGTAATGGAGAATAAAACTGTTTTAGCTATTGCTCACCGGTTGTCTACATTAGCAAAAATGGATAGAATAATCGTCCTGTCTAATGGTCAGATTGCTGAAGAAGGCACTCATAAAAAGCTTCTGAAGATTAATGGCTTATATAGACAATACTGGGATAAACAGTCAGGGGGTTTTATTACAATTGAACAGGCTGCTGAATAATAAGATAATACACATGAATATCGTCGAGTTTCTGGTCAAACACCCCATACCAAAATACTACTGAAAAAAATTTTAAGAATAATTAGATGAAAAATAGGTCAAGAGAATGGATGAGAAAACGTTGAGAGAGATTTATGGTCCAGCTAAAGAAAAAGCTGCAGCTAAAATTTTAGATAAATTGGATAAACACTGTATTAGTTGTATCGAAAACTCTTCCTTCGTTATTATTGGGACACTAAGTGGCCAAAATATTGACCTATCACCAAAAGGTGATCCTCATGGCTTTGTAAAAGTAATAAATCAAAGGTTTCTGGAGATTCCAGATAGACCAGGCAATAACCGCATAGATGGCCTATTAAATATTCTAAAAAATAATTTTGTTTCCCTTTTGTTTTTTATTACAAGCGTTAATGAGACATTAAGGGTACAAGGGGGAGCCACAATATCTGAGGATCTTGAGATAAGAAAAAGACATACAGACACTCTAATATTCCAAAAACTGTTATAAGAAGACAAGTTACCCAAGCACATTTACACTGTGGGAGGTCAATATTGAGAGGAAGCTTATGGCATTTTGATAAATGGCCCAGAAAGCGTCCTATTCCAACCCTTTTTGAAATGATAGAAGATCAAACAGGTATTGAATGCGAGATCAAGGAGGATAAAGATATTATCGCTCAATACCGCAAGGATCTTTACTGACTAATCCTAATCATAAAATTAGTTTTCAATGGATACAATTTGAATTAGCCTATTATTTTAGTGATTTTAAGAGGAGATCCGGTGCCTTTGCCTTCAGGGGGAGATTCCAAACCAATATTAGAATACTACAGACGCTATTTGAAAGATCCCAATAGCGTACCAATTGACTGGGCTATGTACTTTGAAGAAACCCAGTATAGCAACCAGATAAACGAGAAGATTGCGTACTCAGAGACAAAAGCACAAAGTTTATTGGACACTATAAAAACTAAGTACAGGCAGTATGGCCACTTAAGCGCAAAAACCGATCCCTTAGATAGAAAAAATATTTCAGACCACTTAGAAATCAAAGAGGTAGTATCTACGGTTTTAAATGAGATTGAATTTCAAAAAGACACGGAAAATGATCAAAAACTTGAAGTAGAAAAAACTATTAAGAAGTTCAAATATTTATATTCTGGCTCTATAGGACCTGAGTTTCATCATATAAATGACTCAAAAATAAGGGACTGGCTTTATACCACTTATGAAAGTGTCAGAGACGAAAACCTTGATTTAAGAGATAAAAAGTACGCATTTTATGAGTTAATTAAGGCTAATGAGTTTGAAAAATTTTTACGAGTAAAATACCCCACCAAAAAAAAGTTTGGGTGCGAGGGAGCTGAAACTATTGTCCCACTAATACAAATGCTGTTGAGGAAAGCATCAAATAAAAATTTCAAGAAAATAATTATTGGAGGTATGCACAGGGGTCGGTTGAATATAATTTCAAATGTTGCAAAGAAGCCTAATGAACATATTTTTGCTGAGCTTAAGGAAAAAGACTTTTTTACTGAAAACAAATATTTAACTGGTGATGTTCCATATCATTTGGGTCACTCTAATACACTAGAATTTAATAAAAATAAAATTAATGTTTCAATATCACCACATCCCTCTCATCTACTAACCGTTGCTGCTTACACAATGGGAAAAGCAAGAGCCAAAATTGATCGAAATAATGAGATGGATAACATTTTATGTATCCAAATGCATACAGACGCAGCATTCTCTGGACAAGGATTAGCATCAGAATTACTCCAACTAAGTAAGCTTTCGGGCTATTCAGTAAATGGCAGTATTCATGTGGTAGTTAACAATAAAATTGGATTTACTACAAGTGAGGAGGAAGGACGATCATCTCATTATTGTACTGATATCGCTAAAATGATAGAAGCTCCGGTTTTGCATGTGAATGGAGATGATCTCGATGCAATTATACAAAGTGCTTCTTTAGCGATTATGTATCGGAATAAATTTAAGTCTGATATTTTCATTGATCTTGTATGTTATAGAAAATATGGTCATAACGAATTGGATGAACCAAGATTCACTGATCCTTTACTTTATAACAAAATTGATAATAAAGTTTCATCGATAGATCAGTGTCAGGAAAAGTTGCAAGACGACCTTAATGCAAAAAAATTTAGAAAAATCATTTCTAGAGTTTATAACAGACATTTAAATAGGTCGTTTGAAAAGTCTCACAGCTACAATACAAATAAAGGAAATTGGTTGCTGAAAGATTGGAAAAAAATATCTTTTGCTACCGAAGTTGATATAAATAAAAGGATTACGACCGGGATAAATGAGACGAAATTAAGAGAACTCTCAAAACTCCTCACTAAATCCCCAGATAATTTTCATCTCAATCCAAAAGTTTCAAAATTTCTTATGGAACGAGCACACTCAGTCGAAAGTGGAAATAATATAAATTGGTCTACTGCCGAAACATTAGCGCTCGCTGTATTGCTGGATAAGGGTTTGCCCGTAAGATTTTCGGGACAAGATGTTATACGAGGTACTTTCACGCAGCGGCATTGGGCTATCCATGATATTAAAAATGGAGAGAAATATACTGCTTTAAAAAATCTCTCAACGGGGCAAGGTAGGTTTTCTCTTATAAATTCTCCTCTTTCCGAGTACTCTACCCTCTCATTCGAATACGGTTATAGTCTAGTAGATCCATATTCACTCACTATTTGGGAAGCACAATTTGGAGATTTTGCTAATGGTGCTCAAACGACAATAGACCAAGTAATCTCTTGTTCCGAATACCGCTGGCGAAGAATGACTTCTCTAGTATTACTTCTTCCCCATGGACTTGAAGGCCAAGGACCTGACCACTCTTCATGCAGAGTAGAACGATTTCTTTCGCTTTGTGCAAATGGGAATATGCTTGTTGTGAACTGTTCCACGCCAGCGAACTATTTTCACCTTCTTCTTAAACAATTGGCTGCGCCCTATAGGAAACCACTAATCGTTTGCGCACCGAAATCATTACTTAGAAACAAACAGTGCGTTTCCTCACTAAAAGAATTTTCAGAAGACACCTTTTTTAGAAAAATACTAGTAAGCGATGCTAATGCTGATAGTAAAACGATCTACGGTAAGATTATATTCTGCTCAGGAAAGATAAGGTACGACTTAGAAAAAACACTTCGATCAAAAAATCTTGAATTGAAAATTCTTGTAGTTTCGATTGAGCAATTATATCCATTCCCCCAAGCTGAAATAAAAGACATTCTTTCTCAGAAAGATGCTGAAGAGTATATATGGTGTCAGGAAGAGCCCAAAAACCAGGGCCCTTGGAGGTATATTAAGGAAATGTTCGAATTTTACTTCACCTCTGAAATCCTAAATAAAAGGAACGGTTCATTGACAAAAAAAATTCATCTTAGTTGTATTGCCAGGCCTGAAAGGGCCGCTCCAGACGGGGGTAACTATGCAATATTCGAAAAGGAACAAATGGAAATAATTAGTGCCGCGTTAGGTTAGCAATTTTTGGTTTAATCATGTTTATGATGCGGCGAGGTAGAATAATGTGATTTCAAAACATCTCCACCGAAGTCATTTGCTAAATCTCTCCATACGGTGTGAATATGGTTAGCTCCTCTTTGTGTGTTATCGTACTCAACAAATATTCGGCGTCCTTGAATTCTATAATAGTGTGGTTGATGTTTTTCTTTTTTTCCTGCCCAACAAAAAAATAAATTGTCAAAATCATCTCTAATGTTTTTAAGTTGTTGATCAGCCATATTATCTGGTAATCGATCTAAATAAGCTTTCAATAAAGCCTCTAAAATTTCTTTCTGATTGTCTTTCAAATATATTGACTGGACACCTTTAGGTTCAAGCGAGAACTTTATTGCTTCAACATGGCTTTCATCCAAACTCAACAATTTTTCGGCATTTTTTTGAAGGTCTAGTAAAAGCTTTTTCATGCCTCCCTCAAATTCTCCTCTCCATAAATCGATGAGGTCCATAGGTTTATCTCCATCAGTGACAAATGACCTATTACCCGTTGTTAAATCTACAGGCGGTACTGCAGATATAAGAGCAGATTGCAAATTAGCACCCGATAAGGAAGTGAATAACTCTCGCCCAAGGTCTTCCAATGAAGCTAAAGGTCTATGCAAATGAGGACCCAATAATGGACTATCTGCTGGGTCAGCTCCAAAAAAACTTGGTGTAAAAGATAAGACTTTTAGCCCCTTTATAGAGTAATGCAAAGAAATATGATGGCCTCCTAGTCGCCATCCCCATTCCTTCTCAGATCCAGGATCTCCAAAAATAGTTATGTAGTAAAGAAGAGGGTCTCTCCCCCGCTCTCTTTTAAAATTTACTTTAAAATCTTCAAGATTATCCAGAATATTGTCCAGTCCCATAATTGCGGCAACTGTATTAAAGCCTGAAGTGGAGAGCCCTGAGGAGACAAGGCTAAGCACCAATCTATGTTGGGTTGAGCTCATATCAGCAAAAGACAGTCCACCATGGTTAGTGGGCGTATAAAACCAAACGGTTCTATCTTGATCAGAATAACTTTTTAATGCCAATCTTTTCTGAGATTTACTAAATGATTTAACCAAAGCTAAAGCTCTTATAGTCATTGTCTTTACAAAATCACTCATTTTATTCACCTGCTTTGTGAAGACCGAATAGGAACCTCTTCTCCTCTGGATTCCAGTTGTTGTAAACTTGTGATCTATCGCCTATCAACCTTGTTCTTTTTATTAAATCTTTCCCTAATCTAAGTTGCGTTGACTCCCACATTTTTAACGATTTATCGATATCTTTTTGCTTCTCGAGCGAATTGGCTAATTGCCAACCATCTTCAGCAGCTTTAGCAGAGCCTGCTGCAGCATGGGGCCTAGCAACAAATGCGGCATCACCTAAAAGACAAATTCTCTGAAAAACCATTTTATCAACTGAAACATCGTATACTACTTGAATAAAAGGATTTTGGGTGGCGTCTACTAAATTAGCTATATTCCTAGGCATTCTAGCTCTCGCTACAGCTTTTGCTTCAAGCACATGGTGCTCTTTTAATAATCCTGGTGGAACAGATATAGATCGATATTTACCATCATTTCCTGTAAGTAAATCATCTAATTCACTTCCCTCCGCATAGTTCCTATACCAAACAAAATTTATCAACCTCTCTCCTTTTTTAACAGAGCCATCTAGAGAGGGAATTGGATAAACGAGAATGTGACTATTAGCGAAAATATAATAGGTAATAGCTTCTGAAAGGCTTTCTCTTAATTTTTTATCAAGATCACTTTCCGAGACCATCCCTCTCCATGCTACATAACCAGAATAATTACTCAGTACATTAGGTAGAAGTTTTTTTCTACTATCTGAACCAACTCCATCCGCACAAATCATTAAATCAAAAGTTGCAGACTCTCCATTTTTAAACTTAGCGGTTACTGCTTTGGAGTCATTTTCCCAATCAACAAGCTCCTGGCCGAGTTTGTAAGAATTAGAATCAAAACTTCTAAGCAGAAGTTTATATACTGTTGTCCAGGAACTAAATCGATAAGTATGGGCTTTTTCGAAAGTTATTTCATTTTGTCTATTAAGATAACGAATTTTGGGTGTTTTTACACTTATGTCTTCTATATCAATTTTCGCAAAAGTTTTAAGATATCGCGATGCTGGCTCTAAAAAACCAATCCCAGCACCGCGTTGTTCAAGCTCACTTTGTGACCTTTCGAAAACCTCGACTTCTGCTATACCGCGGTCTCTTAAAAGACACGCCGCAGTCAGTCCTCCTATGGATCCGCCGATTATTCCGACTTTTACCAATTATTCCAATCAAATGTTCCAAATGTTGCAACATTATCAACCTTGCACTCAAATAGAATTCTTTTCTCTGGAAAGGAAGGGTCTCTGAGAGGATATTCCTCAACACCAAGATATTTCTTTGCAATTTTATTTAGTTGGTTGATTACTTTCTCTCCACCTTCATCATCTTCGTGGGTTGCCTTCTCGACAGTTACTTTCAAGCTCAACCAGTGATACATCTCTTTTGGATTGACTAACATTATAGATATTTGCGGATTGTCTTTAATCCACTTTGTTTTTTTTCTGTGCTCAGCTACATTTACGAGAACTTTATCCCCTTCATAATCGAACCACATTGGAGTCAAGTTTGGTCTTCCAATACCACCCATAACGGCCATAACGCATGCTATGGGCTCGTCCATTAATCTCTTATAATTTGGGTCTAGATCAGATATGCTGTCAATCTTTTCTCTATCACCGATGGTAAATTGATTTGCGGTAACGCCTTCTCTTAGATCTATAAACTTAGCTACTTTTACCCCCATCTATTCCTCCATATAAATTTTTGATAAACCTTAAGATTAAGTCTAACACCAACTTAATTCGCAGTAAATATGTTTGATTATTCAACCTAAACAAATTATTGCCCTTTACCGTCAATCATGGCATAGTTTGACTGGGGGGACTATGAATGGCAAACTTGTCATCTGTGATAATAAATAAAGAATTCTATGATATAGACAAAAGTGAAATTGACACCTATAAAAGGGTGGCTTTTAATACTCCTTTATCAGAATTAATGCAAAGAGCCTCAAAGAAAAGAGATGCTTATTGGGGCAAAATGATAACTTACTCAAAAAAAGTTTTTGTTCCACTTACAAATATGTGTAGGGACACTTGTAGTTATTGTACTTTTGTAAAGCATCCAGATGACCCTGAAGCTAAAATCATGTCTCCTGATGAAGTGCTAAAATCTGCCAGAAAGGGTGAAAATAGCGGTTGTAAAGAACTGCTGTTCAGTTTGGGAGAAAAACCTGAAAAAAGGTATGCAAAGCCCAAAAAAGCTCTAGCCGCTCTTGGCTATAGCACTATGACTGATTATCTCTATGATATGTGTAAACTGGTAATTGGAGAGACATCACTTCTGCCTCATGTAAATGCTGGAACCCTCAGTGAGTATGAACTCAAAAAACTCAAAAATGTTTCTGCATCAATGGGCATGATGCTTGAGACAACTAGCAAGAGGTTAAACAAGAAAGGTGAGGCCCACTATGCGTGTCCGGATAAAGTCCCCATTCAGCGAATAAGGACTTTAGTTGCCGCAGGATCTTCGAAAGTTCCCTTCACTACAGGCATTCTTATTGGTATAGGCGAAACTTTTGATGAGCGGATTGAGGCTCTTTTATTATTAGAAAAAATCAATAATCGATACGGCCATATTCAGGAAGTAATAATTCAAAATTTTCAGAGAAAGCCTAACATAGAAATGGCGGAACACCCCGAACCCTCATTAAATGACATGTTGCAAACCATAGCCCTTGCTAGAATTATTTTAAGCCCATCAATCAGTATTCAAGCTCCTCCCAATCTAGAGCAGGAGCATATTGAGTACATCGATGCAGGGATTAATGATTGGGGTGGAATATCTCCAGTGACAAAAGACTTTATCAATCCTCAACATCCTTGGCCAAATATTGATGCGCTCGCTACCATGGTGAGAAACGCCGGCTTTGAACTAGGCGAAAGGTTAACGGTTTATCCAAAATTTAATACGCGACAGTTTTTATCTCCAACAATTAGCGCTCATATTTCGAAGAGTGCAAATAAACTTCATCCAATTGATAAACCTAAGAAATTGGAATCAGCATGAAAGACCTAAATACGGCTTGTACATTCACTGACGAGGCCGAAATTTTTATGGATGTCTCAAAAGACATTCGTTTAATTCTGGAAAAATCCCTCAGCGGTAGGCGTCCAAGCTTGAGTGATATTGAACGATTATTTCTTACTACTGGTAAAGAAAAAAAGGCTGTTTTACAAGTTGCAGATTGGCTAAGAGAAAAGGTACATGGCGATCACGTTAGCTTTGTAATCAACAGGAATATTAATTTTACTAATGTCTGCTACATGGGTTGTAAATTCTGCGGCTTTGCCAAGCGTCTAGATGAAGCAGGTGCTGAATGGATAAGTATAGAGCAAGTAATAAAGCGAGCAAAGGAGGCATGGAATAGGGGTGCTTCAGAAGTATGTATTCAGGGCGGACTTCATCCGAAGCTTCCTGGCACATATTATCGAGATCTATTGATTGCGTTAAAAAAAGTGCTACCTGATTTACATATACACGCATTTTCTCCTTTTGAAATTTGGTATGGTGCGAGGAAAATGAAACTAAGCTATTCAGATTTTCTCGAAGATTTAAAGGAATGTGGTTTAGGTTCTATGCCAGGAACAGCCGCAGAGATTTTAGATAAACAAATTAGGGAAAAACTCACAAAAAATAAGCTGAGTACTGCTCGTTGGGTTGAAATCATCAAGACCGCACACAGTTCGGGGATTCCTTCAACAGCAACAATTATGTATGGCCATATAGACGCTCCAATGCACTGGGCTATTCACCTTGATACTATCCGTCGGATACAGATCGAGACTGGTGGTTTTACAGAATTTGTTCCATTGTCATTTGTTCATTACGATTCCCCACTATTTCTTGAGAATCCCGATCTTGTAAGACCAGGTGCATCCGATAATGAAATAGACCTTATGCACGCTGTCTCACGAATTGCCTTAAATGGATTAATCGATAACGTCCAGGTTTCTTGGACAAAATTGGGGGCTGAAAGAGCAAGAAACCTTTTGTCGATGGGCGTGAATGATATGGGGGGCACCCTTATGAACGAAAGTATCTCTCGCTCAGCTGGATCAAAGAATGGCCAAGAAATTACAGAAAGAGAAATGGTAGATATAATTCGGTCAGCGTCTAAAGTACCAGTTAGAAGAAATACTTTATATAAAACGATAAAAACCTACGGGACCAATGAGGTTGTAACTACTTCTGAGCCTCTAGTTTCAAGAGATGGGCAAAATCCATTAAGTTTTTTAAAGTAAAAAATAATTTAATGAAATTGAGAAATTATCAAAATAGAACCACAATCTTAATTCCTATGAGAGCCCTAGACGAAGGGAAAAGCCGTTTATCCAACATTCTCTCTCCAAGCAGTAGGGCAAGGCTAATAGAGCTTTTGTTTTCTCAGCTTCTTAAGAAATTAAATACATTAAGATGCCAATTTCCTCAGATCTTCTCGGATGTAGTGGTAATATCACCATGCAAAAAAGTAAAAGAGTTATCGGAGGAATTTAATGCTATTGTGCTTGAAGAACCAATGCCAAATAATCTCAACTCAGCTTTAACTTTAGGTTTAACCTGGTCGTATGAGAACGATTATAATTCTAGTCTTATAATCCCTGGAGATATTATTGATCCACTTACTAAAGATATAAAAAAAATTATTACTTTAGGGAACAAAGCCTCGGAATGCATGGTAATTTCTCCCTCAATTGACTTCGGGACAAACGCGCTGTTTCTCAGTCTTCCCACAAAAATCAACCTTAAATTTGGACCAAATTCATTCTTTGAGCATCAAAAGGAAGCGGCGAAACAATCAATTAAAACAATAATAGCCCCTTTAGATAGCCTCAAAGATGACTTAGATACTGGTAAGGACTTGAAGTTGCTGAAAACTAAAAAACCATCTTTATTCAAAAAAATTTGATTTGTCCTTAGCCTTATCCAAAAAGCTCAGTTAATGTTTACGTTAACGTCACGTTACGCTTGAGTTAGCCATCATTTAATGTAGGATAAGAATATTCACAACGTGAATTTATCCTCCCCTAATTGGGCTAACATTCTAATGTTGGCCCACTTTTCTCAAAGAAAACCATCCCATGTATTATTCTTGTTTTTTAACGATAAATACACAAGAGCCCTCCCCCAACTGGCAAACATTTTAGGGCCGGCTTCCTTGAGTTTTAAAAGTATGGCATAGAAAAAAAATAGTCAAATAGTGTCTACAGTGTGTAACAAGATCACTTTTTTGTATTTCTTGATGACCAATACAAATAAGTCACGAAACCAAAAATCAAAAGAACCTTAATCAACATAAAGATATCCATTAGTTCCATTTGTAAAAACCGCCCCTCTCAATGCCTATGCCCAAATCTGATGCGCAGCTTTGACAATAGTTGAATGACGATAAGCAAGCTCGTCTTTGTCATCTGAGTACCCACCTCCCATCACCGTTGCAATAGGAATATCTCTTTTCTTAAAAAAGTTCAATACTATCATTTCTCTTTCAAAAAGACCTTCATCATCAATACTTAACCTGCCCAGCTTATCATTATCATGTATATCCACTCCTGCTACATATAGAACCAAATCTGGAGAAAATCTTTCTAGGCATTTATTCAATCCCTCTACCAAGTGCCTCTTATACCCAAACCAAGACATGTTATCCTCTAAACCGATATCGAGATCACTATTAGCCTTTCTATAGGGAAAGTTTTTTGAAGAATGTATTGAACACGTGAAGGTTTTATCGTTATTCTCTAATATTCTAGCTGTTCCATCTCCTTGATGCACATCACAATCGAATATCAGAATATTTTTCACTTCTTTTGTTTTAGTCAAAGTTAATGCAGTAAAAGCTAGATCATTAAAGACACAAAACCCTGACCCGAAATCAAAATGAGAGTGATGAGTACCCCCTGCCAAATGACATGAAACGCCGTATTGCAAAGCAGATCTTGCAGCTAATAGGGATCCATTTACGGCAATAAAGGATCTCTTTGCCAACACTGGGCTCCAACGCAACCCCAGCCTCCTCTGTTCTTTTTCGTCTAATGAACCATTTGCTATTTTCTTAACATATTCACTACAATGAGCAACACCAACTTGTTTTGCGTTGGCCTTTTCCGGCACTAGAATGGTCGCCGATTTCATATATTTAGATTTTTTTAATAATTCGAAGAGATCTGAAAACTTTGTTGAGGTAAATCTATGGCCTGGTGTCAGTGGAATGTCATATTCAGGATGTGTAATCCAAGTTATCATTAATAAACCCCAAAAAAACAAAAAGCAGCGTTTAAGTCACTGCTTATAAGAAAATATAGAATATTTTGAAGCCTCTTACTAAACTTTTTAATTTTGCAATCGGGAATTTATCATTTTTAGATATCTTCTTAATTCTCATGTTCTTTTCATTAACTATTTCTACTAAGCTTAAAGGCAAAAATTAAATAAGGAGCTTATCATGACCGATCAAGTTTGTGTTGTTGTTGGTGGGGGAAAGGGAATGGGCGCGGCGATTGCACGCGAAATGAAAAAAAGAAACTACAGGCTTTCGTTGATGTCTCCATCAGACAATTGTGAAAATCTTGCTGATGAGCTTGATGGAATAGCATATCGTGGCAGGGCTGAAAACTCTAGAGATACCGATAACCTTATAAAATTTACGATGGCGAAATTTGGAAGAATAGATAGCCTTTTAATTCATGTAGGTGGTCCACCTAAGGGCGATCTTCTCGAAATATCGGAAGATGATTGGAAAAAAGCTAATGAAATGGTGCTAATGCCTGTAATCCGGCTATCCAAGTTAATAACTCCTATTATGCAATCTCAAGGAGGTGGCTCAATTGTAAATATCACAACATTTTCAGTTTTTGAACCTAGCTTAATGTTTCCGACATCAAGCGTTTATAGGGTAGGAGTATCGTCCTACACCAAACTTTACTCTGATCGGTATGGACCAGACAATATTAGAATGAATTGCTTATTACCCGGATTTACGGACAGTCTGGATTTGCCAGAAAAACTATCTCATATGTCTGTATTCAAAAGGTTCGCTAAAGCAGAGGAGCAGGCAAAAACGGCAGCTTTCTTACTTTCAGATGATAGTAGCTATATAACCGGACAAAGTATAAGGGTCGATGGAGGTGTTACGAGACATATCTAATGAACTATTCAGAAAATGTTCTTTTAATTGCCGGAATGATAGCACTGATATTTTGAACCTTTTCGGTAATCATTCCCTCTACAAATAAATTTCTAAATCTTCTCTCCGAAGCATCAATGCCGATAATAGGTTTTCCCTGTGCAAACGTATACCCTATTTCGGCAGAAGTCCCAGAGTCTATGTCCCAACCCGTTATTAACGCGACGGTTAGATCCGACTCTCCTAGAGCGGTTAAATCTGCAACAAATATTTTGTCCTTTGTCTCTTGGGTCATAGATGTTGTTTTTAATTCAGACTCTTCAACACCCGTTAAGTCTCGATGCGGGAGAAAACATTTGAAGCCTTCTTTTTCAAGATTGAGTGCTATGGATTCTAAAAAATCTCTCTCATGATAATTGAATAATGGGCCTGCGATATAAACCTTCTTTTTCATCATATTGTTCATAAATTGTTGTTCAGTATTTTACATCTAATGCATATTTATTACTCCTACAAGTTTTCCTTTGTTCAGAGGTAATTACCCTGAAATTCTTCGGTTAGTTCAGTTATATCCATTTTGTGGGCGATTACTCACGGAATTCTTTAAATGGAGTTAGACTTTTTTTCTACTTTTTTTAGAAAAAATAAAACTTTTGCAAAATTACTAAAGAGCACTATTTTTGGTAAGTACAAAACTTTCGAAAGATACATTTGAAGACGAAGACGCTTACCCTTTACGAAGAGGAGCCTTACTTTAGTAGCGCTCTAAACTCAATGGCAAAAAAAAATTGGGTTTTCGTGTCTACAAAACGGTTCCAAGAGGACTTCTCCTTTAAAACAATAGTAGAGTGCACTTTTAGCAAAAAAAGTGTCTCCCATTGGAAATCAGAGTATGAAATTGATTATTGGATCAATTCGGTACGTAATGGAAAAATTGTTAATGAGAATAGTATATGGATAGTAGAAGCGTGTTCCTTAGATGAGGCTAGGTCAATAGCAACAAAACTTTTTTCTAACGTGTCTGGATTTAATATTAGAAATATCAAGAAAGTTTGGTCATACTGGCTCTATCCAACGCGTGACATATCGAGAAGTTTTATAAAGGAATTCTAATTCCATCTTTACCAAGGATAACTTTACCAGACCAATGCTTTCTAACAGCCTGCAACCAATCTTCGTCATTAAACTCTGCAAATCCATCGGGAACAAAGTGATTTAAAGCTAAGGATTTTACTTTGGCGCACTTGGCAATTAATCCTGCATTCTCAGCTAGAGTATGGCTTTGTAGAAGATGATTCTTAAGCTTATAATTTTGATGCCCTAAACGATTCATTATTAAGTCAATTCCTTCAGATAGCATGACCTCATGTATTAAGAGATCCGCTTGATCTGCAAAATCGATCATCTCTGGCATGTAAGCTGTGTCGCCGGACAACACAATTGAATAATGTCTCCACTCAAAACGAAGTGCAAAACTATCCCGTATCGGGGGATGTAGATTGCGCATAACACGGATATTGATATTGGATAATGATAAAGACTGTCTATCTTCAAAACCATGAAATACCGTTAGTTTCTCTAAATCAATTCGTCCCTCATCCTCTATTCTAAGCCTAATATCATCAACCATTGACTCAAGAAAAGCTTTCCAATAATTCTTTAGCTGTTTAGGACCATAAATAGGTATAGGTTTTACGCGTCCTGATACCCATGCTGTGTGAATCAAAGGGCCAAGCTCAAGGTAATGATCTGAATGCATATGCGTAATGAAAATAGCGTCTATTTCATTAAGTTCGATACCCTGGTCACAGATAGATCGCGAGACCCCTAAACCTGTATCTACTAACAAATTTTTTCCGTTGATGTGAATTAAAGTAGAAGTAGGCATATTCGACCCGGGCCTGATAGCCGGGCCGCCCTTTACTCCTAAAAGGGAAACAAAATTCATCATTTGATCCCACTCATTTCATCTTTTAATTAAAACTAATTTTCAGTTTAAAGGAAGAACATTATTCAGCAAAATCTATATTTAAAAAGTCCTGCAGTTTAGGCTAGCGATCGACAATTTTATAAGTAATAATTTTTTTAATTAAATTCTAATAGTATAAAGAAAATCAATTATTAATTTGGTGCTTGCTACCAAAATCAAAGTGTAAATAGCATGATAAAAAACACTTTCTTTTATCACCTGTAAAAGCTTATAACCAATAAATATTCCAAACACAGATAAAGGTAGGAGAGCTAAAGATTGGACTAAAGAACCAGAATTGACCATTGATAGATGAATATAAAAAGGTAGCTTTACCAAATTTATGCACGTAAAAAACATTATCCTGGTTCCAACATAAATCTCTTTTCGTAATCTTAATGGAAGCAAATATATGCTAGTCGGAGTACCTCCGGAGTGAGCACAAAAAGAGGTGAACCCAGCAAGAGAAGAACAAATAGCGCCTTTTAAAAAATTTTCTTTTGCTGGTTTTTCAGCATCTTTTTTTAAAAAAAAATAATGAAATGAGAATAAAAAACCCATTATACCTAAGATAAATTTGAGATAATCCTCAGAAAAAAATGAGAATGTAGATGCCCCAATAATTGCTCCCATCGCGGCAAAGGGAACCATCAACTTTAGTGTATTGAGATCAAATTCCTTACGAAATTTAAAGGCTGAGATGAAGTCGGAAAAAATCAATATAGGTAAAAGAATAGCCAAAGCCTGATTTAATGGCATCATAAATGTCATCAGAGGAATGGATATCAACGATACAGACCCGCCGAGACCAGATTTTGCAATGCCGAATAAAATAATTGCAGGTACTACAGTAAATAGAAATAGTAGATTTATTTCCAATATTTAAACTCGTTCTTTAAAATGTATAAAAATAGCTATTCAGTGATCGTGCTTATGACTATGACTGTGCCCATGTTTGTCTTTGTGCGCTTTTTGATTTTTCTTTGCATTTTTAAGTTTAAGATCAATATCTAATGATCCCTTCTCCTCAAAAATCAAAGTTACAGGATATTTGCTACTCTCATCAAAATCGATCGAAATATTCATAAACATTATGTGGGTTCCCCCAGGCTCAAGTTTAAATAATCCATTACCTGGAACTGCTATACTTTCTAAGTGCTTCATTTTAGCGACTCCTTTTTTATCGACATCAGTCTGATGCAGCATAGCTTTTCCAAAATCAGTTGTAACTTTTTTTAAAATTACAGGATCAGAATTTTTATTTGAAATAACAAAATAGCCCGCCCCTGATTTAGCATTTTTTCCAAAAACTACTAAGTGTGGATTGCTAACTGTTATTCCCTTTAATTCAAACTCAGCAGCGTTTGCTGTCATAAGGCATACTGGAAAGAGCACTGGAAAAGACCAAAAAATAGATTTTTTTAATAGAAAGTAACTAATTGCACCGCCCACCGAAAAGGTTGTTGAATATAAATCACTTATCTCTTTATTTATTGGACTTGGCAAGAACTTTCTATTTTTAAATATAATTGTAAAACAACGCAATTGAATTACTATAGAGCATGCTTGCTGTCAGAGAATTAGAGTAATGATACCCAATGCAATATACACCTTAAGGCGAGCAACTATTGATGATGCATCAGCATGTGCATTAATAGTTGATAACTGGATTGAAAAAACGGTAGAGATGCCACGCCTTTTTGACAAACACCAGCTTACCGAAATGATCAAAAATGCAATTCCACTCAGAGAAGTATGGGTAATTGGTCAGCCAATTAATGGGTATATTTCTTATAATCCTGGCTCTTTACAAATTTCCGCATTGTATGTGAACAAAAGAGGTGAAGGTCTTGGGAAGATACTTCTTGACCGAATAAAATCTGACCACGAATATTTACAACTGTGGGGTCATGAATTTAATAATTCGGCACATAAGTTTTATAGAAGAGAAGGATTTAAGTTCAAAAATAGAAAAGACCGCGGTTCGGATGGAATACCGGAATTACAATTCGAGTGGATTGAAAAATAAGTAATGAGCAATAAACGAATAATAGGTTTCGATGCAGATGATACCCTGTGGGAAAATGAAGTTTTTTTTTACCGAGCACAGATGAAGTTTATCGAACTACACCCCCAGATGAAAGATCCTGAAGAAGAGATACTTCAAATTGAAAAGGAAAATATCAAGTTTTATGGCTATGGAATAAAAGGGTTTATACTTTCATTGTTAGAAGCATCAGTACGATTCTCCAATAACCAACCGGATTTCCAGAATATAGCTAAAATAATAAAAATCGGAAAAGATATGCTTGCTCAGCCAATACAAGTCTTACCAAAGGTAAAAGATACACTTGGACATCTTTCAGAGCGCTACGAGCTAATAATGATAACAAAAGGAGATTTACTTGATCAGCAGAGAAAAGTAGAGAAATCTGGGCTTTTGAAATACTTTAGCTCAATAGAAATCGTCTCAGAGAAAGACGAGCAAACATATCTAGAAATTTTGAAAAAGAATAATATTTCACCGAAGGACTTTTTAATGGTTGGAAATTCGTTAAAATCTGACGTTCTACCTGTTACAAAAATTGGGGGGACGGGAATTTATATTCCTCATAAATTTACATGGAAACATGAGGAGGTTAACGGTACTTTTGATTTAGAAAGGATTGTCGAACTGAAAACTATATCGGATTTAAAGCTCTGGTTAAAAAAACTAATTTAAAATAATTTCTATGCTACCAGCTAACGCTTTTCACAGCAAATAACACAACGGAGACCTCCATGACTGTTTGGTATTCACTTATATTGATAATAAACCTCACCCCAAACGTTGGGATAACGCCAAATGCGAGTTTTCAATCTCATATCATACAAAATAACTTATCTAAAAATGAATGTATGAGACAAGCGTATGAACTCAAAAAAGACCCTCGGTTTTTTATAAAAAATAATGGGGAGATTTTGGAGTATTTTCAGAATTCGGATGAAGTGCTTGGCGACCATCGGTACTATTGCTATCCAACTCGTACCAATTGATATATAGAGTTTTTTTTCTAAATCAAATCTTTGAGCAGTAATTGCGCTACATTTTAAATAATTTTCACCGTTGAAAGTCATATCATATAGTAGTTAAATAAAGTATGTTTAAAACAACTATCATAAATACTTTTTCTTCCGAAGATGAATGTGAAATGTTTATTATGGTATTAAAACAGCAGTGGCCAAAATATAAAGACTCAGTGCCCGAGAGCACTCTCGAAATAGTTAAAGATATCGATATGCCAAATAGAATGTTGGCACTCTGGACCTTTAAACAAAAGGCAGACCAAAAAGTTATTATGAAAGTCGGAGAGCAAATAATCGTACCTTTCAGAGATCGACTAGCACCAAAAACAATTAAATATAATTGGGAGGTTGACCAAGTTCTATCACTAGGAAGGTAAAAGGTACTGCGAAGATATGTATTGCTGAATATGTAATAAATTAAAATAAAGATTTTCATAAAATACCTTTAGAGGGGCTAATCAATAAAATTTATTATGAGAGTGAAACAGGAATTTAGAGGTGCTAATGAATAAATGGAACACAATTAAAAGCCTGATTGAGAATAAAGACTTTCAGGGACTTCAGGATATTTTACATGATGAATATTTATATCTAAGAGAAACTACATTGATTTCCAAAGATGAGATGGTCTCATTCATAAAAAAAAGATTTGAGGACGGCTTAACTTTTGAAAAGCTTGAGCTTATAATTGAAAATAAAGATCTTTTGGCATGGAGAGACGTATTAATAGAACATGGAGGTAAAAAATGGGAAACTACCAATGTGCAATTATGGAAAGATAATAAAGTTTGGAGAGATATTGTCAGCGTTCGTGATTTGGAGAAGGTAGATCGCATCTGAAAATTAAATGAAACAAATTTTCTAAATAAATAGCAAAAATGGCTGTAGCTAGGACTAATATTATAAATTTTTTTTCGGAAGAAGACTTCGATAAATATTTTGCTCTTCATAAAGAGTTTGCAAGTTCCTTAGATGAATGTGGTCTTCTTGAAGCGACCTACGTAAGAGCAAGTACAACCTCACTACTATATTTTTCTGTCGTTGAAACCGAAGAAGGAGCTCAAGAGATATTAAGAAGGGCAAATGAATGGCGTAAAAAGTACGACTTTAAAGTTGACGTGATTACCTTTGATGGAGAAATTCTTTATGAATATGGTAAGATGAAAAATTAGTATTGTTATATAATAAAGTTGGAAGAAAGTATGTACGCATTATGAGTGTTGGTAGGGTTGGCATGTTTAACTTTTTTACAGAAGCAGACTGTGAGAAATTTATTGCCATGCATACTACCAAAGTTCCCGAACTCTTAGAACGTGGTTTATTAGAAATCACTTGGGTTCGAGCTAGTCCAGAATCCGTGTTGATGTTTGTTATTTTTGAAACTAAGCAAAAAGGTGATTTACTTTTTAGCGAAATGTCAGAATGGAGGGAACAATACGATTTCAAAATAACAGATACCATCGTATTTGACGGTGATGTTATTCAACAACTAAGAAAACAATAATTTTTTGATAATTAGCTTATGAGAGGCAATAAAATGAATGGAACTATTCTCATGTCGTACAACACATTTACATTTAAAACTGAAGCTCAGATGCTTCTTCACATAAGGTTATGGGAAGAAAAAGGATAGCTACTTTTCGCAAAGCTTAAACAAAAAGGATGTACAAGATTCTGCTATAATCAAATTTGGAATAAAAAGGGTACTTATAAGACATCCACACTTTTTGAATATAATAATCCATAAGCTTATAAGGATTGCCAAAAAGCCATTGATAATTTTCGGCAAAGCATAATGAAAGAACTTGAAGCTATTAGCCCGGTTATCGAGTCCAGTAGATATGTCATTCTTCAAGATCTGAGCTAAGTGGAAGTTATTTAATATTCAAATTCTATGCAAATCGAACACATTTCATTGTTTGGGTCATCACAAAAAGATCCGACGTATTTGAATAGAAAAATCTTTAATTTTTCATCAGCTTGATTTTCATATCGCAACTATAGTGCTTAATTAACCCCATGTACTTAATTGTCATGATATATAAATGCCCCTCATAGAAAATGCGATAAAAATCTGCATCGTCTATAGGCATAAAATTTCCTTTCTCAAGAACTTCTAGACATTCGCCAGAAGTAACTTTGCTATCATGCATCTTTTGCTCAGATACTGATCCAGTATATGCTGGCTTAACTATTAGGAATATTATTAATATTATATAAAGTCCTGGAATAATACCAAAAGACGCTTTGACTTTCTCAAGTATATGCTGGTTTTCTAATGGAGCAGATTTTTCATCATGCAACCTAAATAATTCTTTCATTCTTCAACTCTCTTTGCCAAGTTTATAATAAAGGGTCTTACTTAATTTGCCAATTTGGCATTGGATCGTATCCTAATTGCAATAAAGCATGTGGAACATCAACAAATACCCAATTTTCAATTAGCAATTGATTTTCACGTCGCCACCAATCACATACTCGCATAAATATCCGTTCATTAGTTGGCCCTTTTCCGAGAAAGGGTTTGACATTTATTCCTGTTATGGAGGGCCATCCTCCTGAACAAGTATAATTTCCCTCACCAAATCTTGTGAAATGTTTAGTAAGCCCATTATTCTTCGACCCACCTGACCACCCTTCAAATTGGGACTCGAACGGAATCTGAAATGAAGCAAACTCGTCTACACCAACAAAGGAACCAAAAGCTCCCGGCCCATACCAAATCATGTTTTTATGCCAATATGGACGCCAAGCTTCATCTTTTGTTGCTAAGTTTGATAACATGTCTGTAACAATCTTATAACTTAATTCTCCCTCTCTAGGGTCAGAATTGTGTTTGAGGACGCCATCATGCGATGCTGGTCCTTGTATCAAACCCGTATATCCCCGGGAATGTCCAGGTCCTATACCTACTGGCCATTGATTACAGGCAATCATTAGTTCTGGGATGTCTAAAAAAATGTAGCTTTCAACAGCCCTGTGATTGCCAACACGATGGAATTCTCCATAACGTAAATATGACAAGGTACCTGAAGCTTTTATGCCAACCCAGTCTTTTGTAAATTGGCCAACGTAATAGCCCGTTGAACTAATCCATTTGTGACCTTCAAACTCACCAACCATAAAAATATCGTCTCTTCGATAAAGTCCCTCTAATGAGTCTTGGAGCGGTAAAAGAAAATGTTCGAGGTAGACCTTTGGCCCTTTTATCTGATTAAAGGGGTGAACAATATTAATTATTGCGTCTTCATGGAAGAAACTAGTAACGGCGGGTTCTAAATCTCTTGGGTGCTTTAATGTCTCTGCATAACGTAAATAGAATGAGCGCTCATCATTAATCATCTCTCGAGATTAGGTGAATTATAATCAACTAACAATTTTTATGTTGGCGGCTGATAATCTACCCTTATCTTGATTTATTTCAAAGGTTACTTTTTGGTTTTCTAAAAGTGTCTTTAAACCTGATTTTTCAACAGCACTTATGTGTATAAATATATCTTTATCGCCATCATCAGGCTCAATAAAGCCGTACCCTTTATTGGTATTGAACCACTTAACTGTTCCATTTGCCATTATATCTTTCCTTTTTTTTTATTACAAATTTGAGAAAATAAATTTCCTCAAATTTCTAAAAAGGAAAAAAACTAAGCTCAGACAGACAGTTATACTAATAAATAAAAATACTCAAGAGTTACTTTTAATAATTAAGCAGCTTTCTCAAATGGTTTTAGGACCACTAGTATTGAAAATACTACTAAAATATTTTTTGAATTAATTATAAATAGTTAAAAGAGTTGCACCACTCACGGCTATTGGCACAATTAAATTTAATAATCTAAAAAGCCCAACCGGTTGTGATCGCCAACTTTCTGCAAAATTTGAATTTTGCATTTCCTTAGGCATATCATCTCTTAAAGCTTCAATATCTCTGATAGCGCCATCTCCTGCAGCTATTTGTACAATAGCTATGGCAACCGCCAGCACAGCACAGATTAAGTCCACCTCACCAGATTCAGACACCGTTAACCCTATAATTATTATCAAGTAGCTAGCTATTGATACATAAAGTGTTTTGTATACATCGTGTATTCTATTATTTGCCGCTACAAGTACTTGATCTATATTCATTCTGCTCTCTTTTTTTAGTTTATTATATGAACTAAATGTATTAAGCAACACTTTCGAATTTTTGTCCACTCTTTAATTTAAAAGAAATTCTTCAACTAATGCTTTTGGAATTAAAATATCTCTGGCCTTTCCAAATTGTGATTTAAAAACTACTACCATATTATGACGAGGAAGTATAAACACATATTGTCCTTCATATCCTAATGCTAAAAAATACTCAGGGTGCTCAGCTGTGTTATTTCCCATACCCCAAGCCTTACGATAACTTAGGTCGGCTTTCCAAGCAGTTTCACTGTTCCACCACTGATAGCCATATCCATTATAGGGATATAATTTAAAGGGATTAAATCGACCCTTATTTGGATAGGAATGGGTCTTTAGAGATTTTTCAATCCACGATGAGCTTATGATCTGTTTTTCGTCCCATTGCCCTTTATTTAAATAAAGCATACCTAATTTAGCCATATCTCTAGCAGACAACTCGAGATTAGAATAGCCATGATTAATTCCTTGAGGGTCCTTTTCCCATTTATAGTTATTTATTCCAATATGAGAAAACAGATGCCTTTCCGCGTATTTTTCTACTGGAACTCTTGTAATTTCAGCAACAATGGCTGCCAATATATGAGAGCCACCATTACTGTAGTTGTAAATTTCGCCTGGTTTTTTTTCTGTACCTAATGAAAGAATATGATCGACCCAGTTTTTTGAATTTCTAAGGGAAAATACGCCGGAATAATTTGAAAGATGATTATCTCTAGTCTTTAACCCAGAGGTCATTGTCAATAGATGATGAACTCTTATATCTTTTAGCTTCGGATCACTTTTTATAGCCTTGTTTTTTGAAAAAATTGAACCTAATGTCTGATTTTCACTTTTTATATGACCTTTGTCTATAGCAATGCCTATAAGTGCTGAAGTGAAACTTTTTGTAACGGAATAGATATTGCTGATTGTTTCTTCGTTATTGTTATCGGCATAAAACTCTCCGATCAAATACCCATTTTTAACTACAACAATGCTGTCTATAGGAAATTTTCTTTTCTGTATGAACTGAAACATTTCATTCATCGATTTAGGATCGAAGCCTTGCAACTGTGGTGAACTTTTTTTCCATACTATGGTTGGCCAGTATTGTGTTCCAAAACTAGGGATTGAAAGGCAGAGGAATAAAAATGAAATTAATATCGATTTAGCAAACATTATTTAGGATCCATTTTTTCAATTAATTAAAAAGAAAATCAAACTAAAATAAAGTTTTGTTTCTCATTTTGTTACATATCTAATTGCATAACCATAATAAATTACGCACAAATCAAAATATTAAATTTTCATATGGTTCAGATGATAATTGTTAATTCTTTGAACCTACAAATTGATCAGAAATTTAAAGATCCAAAGAATTAATTTTAATAATTATGATAAAACAACTCAGAGCTGTTATTTTTGATTGCTTGGGCTTCTCTAGGGCTTAATTGATTTTTACCAAGTCAAGAGCCTTTTTACATGAGTTTGTTTGGTATGTAGACATACCAATATTATACTCATAGTGACAATCTGCGGATAACTTTTGTAATCTCAGAACTGTCTCATCACTTAAGGACGCCATCTCTATGGCCTTTTTTATTTTTGAATCAAATGCAGCTGACTTGGATGCGCAATCACCTCCAGCAAAGGCCTGCGACCCAACAAATATGAAACTAATAATTGCCAAACTAAGCTTTTTCACAGTACAATCCTCCATAAGTTCAATTATTGAACGTACATATTACTATACTCTCATTAAAAAGCAAATAGCTTTTTTTAAAACTGGAAACCAAATTTTTTGCCTTAAACTCTTTTAAATAAATTGTAATATTATTCAGCTTAAGGAGCAGAGCAAGTATATTTATTGGACAATAATAAAAAAAAATAAGATAGTTCATAATATGTACCAAGAGTTTTGCAAAAATAATGTAAGTATTTGTAGCGTAATTTTCGTTTTAGCTTTTTTAGGATTGTCCTTTTCTTCAAAATCTTTTGGTCAATTTATACCAAGACCAACTTCACCCATACAAAGCTCCACAAAAATAGATTATAGAGAGCCAGCCAATTGGTATTCATTTGGTAAAATAAACAGTTTAGAAAAATATGTGCCTACTATTCTTGCCGAATTTATAGAACCTTCAAAGCAGGGTGCAATGTTCTATTTACATTCAACTACTTACACGGGAGAAAATTGGAACCCAAAAAAACAAGATGTTTCTCAACCAATCGTAGAAAATCTACTTTTAATTAATCAGGCATCAGCCTTTTCCGCCTGTTGTGACGTTTATGCTCCTCACTATAGACAAGCTAATAGATACGCTTTTTCAAATGCACCCAGTGATGGTGAAAAACAATTGCAAGCAATAAATTTGGCTTACTCAGACGTCAAGGACGCATTTGAAGTATTCTTGGAAGAGAATTTGGACCGGGGGTTTTTTTTGGTGGGGCACAGTCAAGGAACTCATTTGCTTCGACGCCTTATTTATGAATACGAAAGTGACAAAAAATTTAGAGAAGGCCTCATAGCGGCGTACCTATTGGGGTTCAATATCAAATCTCAACAATTTAGATTAATCGAAAGCTGTAAAGTTTTTAACGACAACAATTGTTATATTTCGTGGAACGCTACAATTCAAGGTAGAAGACCCTTTTTTGAAGATGATGATTTAGATTGTATAAATCCAATTTCTTGGTCCAAAGATGGTAATCAGGTGCCTTTAAAAGAAATGTTAGGAGCAATGCCCTTTGGATCTTTCGAGGTCTCTAATTTAACCAAAGAGCATGATCGAAAGATTATAAAACTCACTGGTGCTGTGGCATGCAAAAATGGAAATTTAATAATTAAAAGTGATGATCTCAAATTTTTTCCAGACAAGGCTTTTAATTTGCATGCCTACGATTATGGTCTCTTTTATGGTGACATTATGAAAAATGCATTAGATAGATTGGGTGCTTTTAAAAAAAGAGATTAGGCAATTATAGTAAAAGGCTATTTACATAGAAAAGAAGTACCATTTTTTCTACCCTCATGATCTGTTCACACAATGTGCTCACAAATCAAAGTTTAAATTTTTAGATGGTGCGGCTGAGAAGACTTGAACTTCCACGGGTTTTACCCCACAGCGACCTCAACGCTGCGCGTCTACCGATTCCGCCACAGCCGCGTTTCTAATACTATTTTCAATCTGGAGTTAGATATGATACTTTCCCAAAAAAAGCAACACGATTATTATTAATGGCACAAATGATAGAATGGAAGCATGAGAAAAATGTCGTAGATTACCAAATAGCTGAGGAGGCAATGTCTAAACGTGTTGAAGATATAATTTCAAACCGCAGGACAGAGCTTATCTGGTTTTTAGAGCATGACAGCGTTTTTACCCTCGGTACATCGGCAAAAACTAACGACTTTAAGAACGATGTCAATATTCCAATTTATCAAACAAAAAGAGGTGGGCAGACAACCTATCACGGTCCTGGTCAACGAATTGTCTATCTGATGCTCGATTTGAGACACGGGAAAAAAGATATAAAACAATTGGTATGGAACATTGAAGAATGGCTGATTTTGGTCCTTAAAGACCTAGACATTTTAGGGTATAGAATTCCAGGACTGGTTGGAGTTTGGGTTGAGGATCCCAGGAGCGTTAATATAGATGGAACTCGTGATAAAAAAATAGCGGCACTCGGATTAAGGGTAAAGAAGTGGGTAACATTCCATGGCCTAGCATTAAACGTAAACCCCAACCTTAAATTTTTCACTAGCATTAATCCTTGCGGTATACCTGGGAAAGGAGTGACATCTTTACACGAGTTAGGAGTTAAAATAAAAATGGCCGATGTTGATAAGATCTTTAAGCATACTTTTTCAACAATTTTTACAAAATGAGAAATCTCTCATGTGCGTCGAACAGTCTCTAAATTTTGGGTGGAAAACTTAATAGGTATGTATTATATATGTAGAGGATTAATCAATTTACTGTCAGTGCTAAAGGGGGCGTCTTTTAATGGTTGATGTTACAGATCAAATTTCACACGAACACGAAAAGAAAAATTTCTTCACTCGTTGGTTTATGTCAACAAATCATAAGGACATAGGCATCTTATATATATTTACTGCGGCTCTTTTAGGTTTTGTTGCAGTGGCATTCACCGTTTACATGAGATTAGAGCTTATGGAACCAGGGGTCCAGTATATGACCAATGCCGATGGTGAACCAAATGGGCATATGTGGAATGTTTTAATTACCGGTCATGGTGTATTGATGATGTTTTTCGTTGTCATTCCAGCTCTCTTTGGTGGTTTTGGCAACTATTTCATGCCGTTAATGATCGGAGCACCTGACATGGCATTCCCAAGAATGAACAATTTATCGTATTGGTTGTACGTCGCAGGTTCTTCGCTCGCGGTATGTAGTTTATTGGCACCAGGAGGAAATGGTCAGTTAGGATCAGGTGTAGGATGGGTGTTATACGCACCGTTATCAACTTCTGAACAAGGGATGTCAATGGACCTAGCAATTTTCGCTATACATCTATCTGGAGCCTCATCAATACTAAGCGCCATAAATATGATCACAACTTTTTTAAATATGCGTGCCCCAGGTATGACCTTACACAAAACACCTCTTTTCCCTTGGTCAATTGTAGTCACAGCCTTTCTTATTCTTCTATCTTTGCCTGTCTTGGCTGGTGCAATTACAATGCTTCTGACTGATAGGAATTTTGGCACCACATTTTTCGATCCTGCTGGGGGTGGAGACCCTGTGCTGTATCAGCACTTACTTTGGTTTTTTGGCCATCCAGAAGTTTACATGATTGTTATTCCAGGCTTTGGAATAGTAAGCCATGTTATTTCAACATTTTCAAAGAAGCCAGTATTTGGATATTTGCCAATGGTATATGCGATGATAGCCATTGGGGCATTAGGCTTTGTTGTATGGGCACATCATATGTACACGGTAGGTATGTCCGTTACGCAACAAGCATATTTTATGTTAGCAACAATGGTTATAGCGGTTCCTACTGGAATAAAAATCTTTTCGTGGATTGCTACAATGTGGGGTGGATCGGTTGAGTTTAAAACACCAATGTTGTGGTCGATAGGCTTTCTATTTCTTTTCACAGTCGGTGGAGTGACAGGTATAGTCTTAAGCCAAGCGGGAATCGACAGAGCATACCATGACACTTATTATGTGGTAGCTCACTTTCATTACGTTATGTCTTTAGGCGCAGTCTTTTGCATCTTCGCAGGTATATATTACTGGATTGGCAAAATGTCTGGTCGTCAATATCCAGAATGGGCCGGTAAACTACACTTCTGGACAATGTTTATTGGATCAAACATCACCTTTTTTCCACAGCATTTTCTTGGGAGACAGGGTATGCCACGACGATACATAGATTATCCTGAGCAATTTGCATTATGGAATTATGTATCATCTATTGGGGCTTTCATTTCATTTGGATCTTTTATATTTTTCTTTGGTATAGTTTTTTACACATTAATGTGGGGACGACGTGTAACGGAGGAAGCTTATTGGGGAAAACATGCGGATACATTGGAATGGACGTTACCAAATCCACCACCTGAGCATACTTTTGAAACATTACCTACACGAGAAATGTGGGAGTCAAAGTCAACTAGCCACTAGCTTGAGTTATCCATGCTGAAAACACTGGATAATTGGGAGGAAAAGAAAGAGCGACCATTTCTGAGAATGCGCTTGGTTCCAAATAGATCTCTAGATTCATATGGAACTAAAGTGGTTTTCGCCTTGATAGCATGCGGTTTCTTGCTTCCTATAATACCCTTTATTGGTAGCCCAATAGGAACAACACTAACTATTTTTTCTGGATTAACGTTTTATCTTTTTCTGACTTTGCTTCAAAAGAACTTCCAACAAGGCAATACTTTTGAAGAAATTCTAATTTTAAAAAACAAGATTATAGTAGTACACAAAGAAAAAAATAAAGAGCAAAAAACCTGGGAGGGTAATCCTTATTGGACTAGGGTACATTTGGACTTTAATAATCCAAAATTAAAAAATTACCTCACTTTGACGGGTAAGGGAAGACACATTGAATTGGGGGCTTTTTTAAGCCCAGATGAACGAGCTGAGCTACGAGATAAAATTCAAAATGCACTAGCTAAAGCTAAAAGTGCATGATATATCAAACGTGATTCATATACTTGAAGTCACATGAAAATTATTGCTAATGAAACTTCTGCATTCCAACTCAAGCGTTTTGCATTACTTGGTATGTCTGGTCTTGGGAAAACATTTATCTCTCGAAGCTTAGTAAAAAAAGACAGTTGGTCTCATTATTCAGTGGATTATGAGATAGGCAAGCTTCTGTTCAAACACCAGCATCAACACCTACTTGATGGATTTGAAATAGGTAATCTAACAAATTTATCTAATTTCCTTGGCAAACCTGGGTCTCCTTCGATGGGAGGCATTTCATTTTCGGAGTACTTAACACGTCAACAGCTTCACCGCGAAGCAGAGATTAAGGCAACACTCAATGCATGTTCACTAGTAGAGAACTCACCAGAATTGTCTCATATTGTTTGTGATACATCCGGTTCAATTTGCGAACTGGTCAACCCATTTGACGAAAATGATAAAGTCCTATCATCGTTATCCAAAAACTTTCTTATAATCTGTCTTGAAGCACCTGACTCTATGTATCAAGTATTAATTGACAGATTTTTAGCCAAACCTAAACCAATGTATTATGAAGAAAATTTCTTACACTCTCTATGGCAAGCTTTCAGAAATGATCTATCAAATATTAATGATGAAATAAATCCCGATGACTTCATGATCTATGGATTTAAAGCGCTTATTAAAAGAAGAAAGGAGATTTTTGATACAATCTCTGAAAATTGGGGTATATCATTAAACTTCGAGCAATTACGTAAAGTAAAATCCGCAGCGAATTTAATAGAGGCAATACAGTTTGAAATTGTGAGTAAAATAAAGAGCCAATAATGCCGATAAAAATTCCAAAAAATTTACCAGCCTTCGATATTCTTCAAAACGAAGGTGTTATGGTAATGTCTAGTCAATTAGCCGAGAAGCAAGATATCCGTCCTCTCCAGATAATATTACTTAACTTAATGCCAGAAAAAATAAAAACAGAGACTCAATTCGCGAGACTCATCGGAGCAACACCTCTTCAAATAGAGTTTACCTTGTTACGGGTATCATCCCACGTTTCCAAAAATACTTCTAAAGAGCATCTTGAAAACTTTTATAAAACCTTTGATAGTGTGCGTGATAAAAAATATGATGGACTCATAATTACTGGGGCACCTATAGAGCATCTTCCATTTGAAGCAGTTGATTATTGGGGAGAGTTGACAGATATTTTAGAGTGGACAAAAGCGTCTGTCCATTCCGTATTTGGAGTTTGTTGGGGCGCTATGGCTATGCTTTATTATTTTTACACTATAGAAAAACTCATGCTAGAAAAAAAGGCTTTGGGTCTATTTAGGCATAAGAATAGAAAAGTTAACTCACATTTTTTGAGAGGCTTTTCAGACGATTTGATTGTTCCTGTGAGTAGATGGACGGAAATATCAAGGCATGAAATCGTTGACAACGAAAATCTAGAAATACTTTTAGATTCTGATGACGTTGGGCCATGCCTCATTGAAGATAAGGAAAAAAACTTTTTATTTTTGCTCAATCATTTGGAGTATGACAGCAATACCCTTAACGATGAATATTTGAGAGATAAAGATGCTAATAAGAATTTTCAGCTTCCCAGAAACTACTTTCCCAATGATAACCCAAAATTAGACCCAATAAATAGATGGCGCAGTCATGCACATCTTCTCTATGGAAACTGGATAAACGAAATATATCAGACAACTCCTTTTGAGATAGAAAAGATTGGCTTGAAATAACCATAAATTTAAGGTTATTCTTAACTATGCGACACACTCTGCCTAAAAATCCACAGTTTTATGTTACTGCCCCACAAGATTGTCCTTATTTAGAAAATCAAGTAGAAAGGAAGCTATTCACAGCCTTGTATGGTAGTAATTCTAGACGCCTTAATAATTCTTTATCAAAACAGGGGTTTAGAAGATCACAAAATGTTTTGTATAGGCCTTCTTGCGCCAACTGTAATGCGTGTATGTCAGCAAGAATATCGAGTAAAGGGTTCGAACCTTCAAAGTCACAAAAGAGGATACTTTTAAAAAATGAAGATATTGTTAGATTTATAAATCCTCCACTAGCCACAGATTCCCAATATGATCTTTTCAAACACTATATAAATGCCCGGCATCCCAATGGAGGAATGTCAGATATGGATGCTGACGATTTCACAGCAATGATCGAAGAAACAAATGTTGAATCCAAGCTGATTGAATATTATGCAAAAAAAAATGGAGAATTAGAACTTATTAGTTTTTCATTAGTTGACATTTTGGATGATGGTATATCTATGATCTATTCAGTATTTAACCCAGATTTCAAGGAAAGAAGCCTTGGTACATATATGATTATAGATCATAACAGATTGGCGTTAGAGATGAAGCTTAAGTTCGTTTATCTGGGCTATTGGGTAAAAGGCAGCTCTAAGATGGACTATAAAAAAAGGTTTAGTCCCCTTGAGGTATTCACAGACGATAAATGGGTTTGCTCTAGCCAAGTTGGTTATACAAAATCCGATATTAAAAATAGACCAAAAAAGAAACTTGGGGTGCCTATTTACTTACCTTCAGATCAATGAGTTTCACTAAAAGTTAAGCGAAAGATCTCTATGATTGGCGTTACAGCTAGCTAAATACAGGGCAAGCTCTTTTTGAAATTTCGGTTGAGCCCTCACACCAAGAGTTGTTTTTGTTTTTTCTAAATAAGTTTCTAAAGGAGAAACTAAAGTAGTCTTTGAGCCAAGAACCCACATCTCTAACTCATTTATTTCTTTCAATGCTTTGTCTAAGCTTTTAGCAACTCTGTCCTCTTTAACATTCTTTTTCTTCAACTCTTTAACTGCTTTTGAAACATTTTTCCTAAACTCAGAGGTACCATTTACGTCTCTATACTTCTTCATGAAATCGTTAAGGCGCTTAACCTTTTCATCTTTTTGTAATTCAACAATATCATCAAGAATTATCGAGTACTC